>CBFGJR010000141.1:0-2198 GCA_965649145.1 Caldifarciminota bacterium
TTTTCAAGGATTTCAATTACAAAGTTTACATCTTTAATTTTTAAATTTTTTATTTCAAGGTTTAAATAATTTAAGATTTCTGTAAAATTTCTTTTCCCATCAGCAAGATAGGAAATAAGGTCTGTTAATAAAGAAAAGTTTTTTATCTTTTCCTTCTTTTCATTTAAAAATTTTCTTTCTTTAAGATTTAGGTGAAGTGAAAGACTAAGAGGAACACCCTTTATTTTTTTCCTTAAAACGAAATTTTCCCTTACCTTAATTTTCTTTATTCTATCTTTTTTTATTTTTTCTTCTTTAAGGAAATCATCAACTTCTTTTATGTCATCCTCTATTGTTATTTCTTTTTCAAGTTTTTTTAATGATTTTAAAGCATTTATAACCCCAAAGTATTCTTTTAAGAATTCTTTATTTTTTTCACCTTTTATTTTTAGTTCCATTATTTCTCTTTTAAAAATTTCCTTTATTTTTTCCTTCAAAAACAAAACATCTTCTTTTTCAAAATTTAATAGAAAATATAGATAAGAGTAAGCAAGGGAAAAGGTGTTTTTTAAAGAAATTTCGGATATTTTGTCAAAGGTATCTCCTGTTGTGTGGTAAAATTTATCAGGCCAATAATTAATCATAGTGGAGGGAATTCCAAAATCCGGAGAAGTCAGAATATAGTGGTCAGAACCCCCTGAGTAATCTGTAACTTTCTTTCTAAAAATTGGGATTTCTGATGTTCCTCTAAAATTTTTAACTTTTTCAGGCAAAAGATTCATTATAAATTCAGCAAGATATCCTGAAAAACTTCTTATGAAAAAGGGTTCTCTTTCAACTGTCATAGAACTTTTACATTTTTCCTGATCTTCTCCCACCATATCAAGATTTAATGCTGCTAAAATTTTATTATCATAATATTCTTTGAGGTATGCTATTGTTCCTGTCATTTCCGGTAGTATTAGAATTCTTAAATTTCTTTTTGGTTTTATTTTATTTTTTAAGATTAATTCATTAAGGTAAATGGCAATTCCTGATGAAACTGCGACACCGGATAAATTATCATTAGCAAAGGGGGCTGGATGACAGAAGTGTGATAAAAGCCATATTTCTTCTTCCTTTTCTCCTTTGAAAAAAATGTCAATTATTTCAATTTCACCTTCAGAAAATTCAGAATCGATACTTACTTCTGCTTTTAATCTTTTATTTTTATTTAGAATTTTTTTTAATTTTTTACCAATTCTGGGAGGTATTGCAAATCCAAAAAATCCTTCTTCCCAGAAGGAAACATAATGGATAAAATCATCAAGTTCTCCTTCTTCTCTTACTCCTTCAATTTCAGGCATACCATAATAAAGAATCCCTGCGTCCTTTCCAGTTATTTCATAAAAAGTTTTAGTAAAATTATCTGTTAAAAATATTTTTTTATTTTTATCACCCTTATATTTTTCAAAATCAACAATTTCGTATATACCTTGAATTCTTTTACTCCTTGGTATTACTGAAAGAGGATTTTCTCTGTAATCAGCAATAATTTCTGTAAAGGGCTCAACTATTTTTAAATATCCCCTTTTTATTTTCCAATAAGGGAAAAATTTTTGAAAAAAATAATTTGAATTTTTATTGAAGGGAAGTTTTTTTATTTCTGTTTTTATCCTCTCATTTTTTAAAATGTAAGATAGTTCTGAGACAGCTTTTGAATATTCTTCTGAAACTTGTATCCTATGAAATTTGGAAAAATCCTTTATTATTGATTTAATAAAACTTAAAAGTATATTCTTACTGGATCCATCAATAACTTCCTTAATATTCAATTTAAAATAAAATTATTTTTCTTCCCAATAACCTTCCATCCAGATCCACCCTTCAGGTGTTTTTTCCCATTTTCCCGGTTTATAGATGGAATTTTTTTTAGGTTTTTTCTCCCATCTTCCATCAATCCATATCCATTTACCATCTTTATAGAGCCAGTACCCTGGAATCCATATATAATCCTTTCCAGGTCTTTTTGATTTTATTTCAACCTTTGGAGGTGGCGGAGCTTCTTTAACTATTATTACATTGGCACCTGGTTTTTTCTTGACAATCATTACATCAGCACCTTTTTTTTCTTTTATCAAAACAACCTTTCTTTCTACACAGTATAAGTTCAGGAGAATAAAAAACATTAAAAATTTTTTCATTTTTTACCTCCTTCAAATAATTTTAAAAAATTCTTA
>CBFGJR010000142.1:0-2189 GCA_965649145.1 Caldifarciminota bacterium
CTTTCAAATTGTAAAGAAGTAATTACATTTTGATATCTTCCATACCCGAGATCTTCTTTTTCTGAAGGGTCATAGACTTCATAACCTGGGGCTAAAATTATTGCTCCAACATTTATCTCAACTATTTCTTCTTTATCCTCAAAATTTATTGCACCAGCAGGACATACTTTTACACATGCCTGGCATTTTCCTGTTTGAAAGTAAATACAATTCTCTCGGTCAATAGCTGCCTTATTTGGAACTGTCTGCGGATACATAATATATATTGCAGGACGATTTGAAAGTCCCATATTGAATTCATCAGGAACAGGTTTTATTCCACCTTCTTTCTTTACTTCCTTAATTTTACCAACAGGACATACTCTTACACATCCACCACAACCTGTACAAAGTTCAATATTTACATATCTTGGATTTTTTTTGATTGTAACTTTAAAATTTCCCGCTTCACCTTTAACTTTTTCTATCTGTGCCAAAGAGATTACCTCAATATCTTTATGTCTTCCTATAGAGACAAGTCTCGGGGCCATTGTGCACATTGCACAATCATTTGTTGGAAAGGTTTTGTCAAGTTGTGCCATAACCCCACCTATTCCTGGTTTAGTTTCAACTAAATAAACCTTTATCCCTCCCTCTGCAAGGTCTAAAGCAGCCTGCATACCTGAGATTCCGCCACCAACAATTAAGGCTGCTCCTTTTTTCTTATTGTTACTCATAGTTTACCTTCTTTTTCTATTAATAGGTTGTCTTTAATTTTTTGAAAATAGGTAGCAAAAGGTCTGTAAAGAATATGAGATAATTTACCGAAGGGAATCTCTATTAGAAGCATTGGGACAACAATCACAATGTGGGCAAAATAAAAATAATGGGAAAGAAGGTCCATTTTTAGATATCTGAAAATATGAACAAGGATTCCTGTTAAAGTGGTTAAGAAAAGCATGATAAGTAAAATCCAGTCAGAGGGTTCTGAAATTTCGTAAACAGGTTCCTTTCTTCTTATTCTGCTGATTATGATTTTAACTGTTCCATAAAAAAGTAATAGTGTAGCAATGTAACCTATCCATCTTTGAGGGTGTGTTATTGGATAAATTCTGTCAGTTTGAAACCAGGGAAGGAAAAAAACAACAATTACACTCATTATTAGAAAACCTGAAAATATTGTAAAATGTTCTACCCATCTTGATTTTTTTTCACATCTCAGCATTTCAATTTGTCCAAAAAAGTTTAATATAAGGGTTTTAAGTTCTCTAAGATATAATGTGAAAGGTATAGGTGGTAAATCTTTTTTAATAAAATAAATCATCCTTAAGAGGTTTATAAAAAGAAATGTGAGAGGTATGATAAAAACAGATATTGTGAAAGGAACTATTAAATTGAACATGTGTTCAAGCCCCATGGGAGTTTTAAAAAATTCGGAAGGAAGAAATTTGATAACATAAAAGTGATATGAAATTATTAAAAGAAAAGTTAAAAAGGCTACAAATATATTTATAAGTATTCTGAAAGTAAGAGAGGTATAAAGCAGTTTAGAGATTGAAGTAAAGTCATATACTGAGGACAAATATCTTCTTAGGGTCATCATTGATTCCCCTGGTTTTGCATCCCTTGGACAATATTTAGAACATTCACCACAGTAATAACATAACCAGGGCTCAAGACTTTTCACTAATTCATCCTTTAAACCATATCTCACAATAAGCATTAATTTTCTGGGGAATGTTAAGTTTGAAGAAGTAAGTGGACAGATGATTGAACAGGTAGCACAATTAAAACATCCCTTAAGATCAAACTTCCCAAATTTTCTAATAGTGTCAACTAAATTATCACCTTTTATAATTGTTTTTGCCATTCAATTAAAATTTAATTCCAAAAATTTAAATTTTCAAAAAGGGAGGAAATTTTTATATTTGTTAGATTTTTTTTTAAAAAAAAATAAGGAAATTTTTATTCTTTTAACATTTCTATACTTTTTATAAAAATTTTATCACCTTTAATTATTTCTCCACCAAAATTTTCACAAAAGGGGCATAAAAAGGGAAAAGAGAGAGCGGTAAAAATTTTTCCGCATTTTAAACATTTAATTTCCGGTTCTATTAAGTTAATTTTTAATTCTGTTTCTTTTAATTCTGTTTCTTTTTTTAATATCTCAAAGCTTTTTTCAAAAAGAACTGGCTCTGCTCCTGAGAGTC
>CBFGJR010000143.1:0-16056 GCA_965649145.1 Caldifarciminota bacterium
TAAGACTTGCAAAAATCCTTGCAAGAGATATTATAAACTATTACAGGGATAGATGGGAAAAGGCTTTAAAAGACGGAAATTTAAAAGAAGAATTCAAAAAGGAAATAATGGAATCATGGAAATACTACTGTGAAAAGGTTCCAAGGGAAATAAGGGATAAAACAAACTATTTTCAGATTGCCTTTAACCAGATAGTGGGTAAGGGAAAGAAAATTTTGTAAGTATTTTTTCTATTTGAAAAACTCTAAATATTTTTAATAAAATTTAAAACCCTTAGCTTTGGAGGTGGGTTCCAATCCCTTAATTTCCAATTTAGAGAAATGAACTCTTACACAGGAATAATAACAGTCTTTATAATTTCAATAATTTTAGCAATTCTTATGATTTTTATTCCTAAGATAATTGCTCCTAAATATAAAGAGCCTGAAAAAAATATTCCCTATGAATCAGGTGAAATTCCAATAGGAGAAGCATGGTCCAGATACCCTGTAAGATATTATCTTTTGGTTATTACCTTTTTAATTTTTGAGGTTGAAGTATTATTCATATTCCCCTGGGCAAGTAAGGTAAAAGAATTATATTTAACTGGATTTATAGAAATTTTTCTATTTGTATTTGTTTTACTTTTAGGATGGCTCTGGGCAATCAAAAAAGGTGCACTTAAATGGGAATAAAAACCTTAAAGGGGGAAAATTATGGAAAAAGCCCTAAAAATAAGTCCTGAAGAAGTTTATTACTCTCCTTTATTCAATAAGCTTATAAATTATGCAGAAAAGTTCCCGGGTGGCTCTTTTATTCTTACCACCACAAAGAAACTTTTTACCTGGTCAAGAAAATCAAGTCTGTGGCCTATTACCTTCGGACTTGCCTGCTGTGCAATTGAAATGATGGCAACTTATGCCTCAAGATATGACCTTGAAAGATTTGGAGTTATAACAAGAGCCTCACCGAGACAATCAGATGTTATGATAGTTTCAGGGACAGTATCCTGCAAGATGGCTGAAAGAATAAAAAGGTTATACTCACAGATGCCTAATCCAAAATGGGTCATAGCAATGGGTTCCTGTGCAATTGCTGGTGATTTTTACAGGAATATCTATTCAGTTGTTCCAGGAGTTGATAGAGTTATCCCTGTGGATATATATGTTCCAGGATGCCCTCCAACACCTGAAGGTCTGATTGAAGGTATAAGAAAATTGCAGGAATTAATAACAAAAGGAGTTAGAAAATGAAAAAAGAAGTTATAAAAAGAGAACTTAATTTAGAAGAAACAAAAGATAGAATTTTAATTTTTGAAAAAAAAGAATTCTTTCATGTAATGGAAAAAGTAAAAGAAAATTTTCCCTATCTTTCCTTTATTACATGTTGTCATTTTCCTGAAAAAAAAGAATTTGAAATTATATACTGTGTAAGAAACCTTGAGGAGCCAGAAGTTCTTTTGCTAAAAACAAAAATTAAAGAAAATGAAAAAATCCCTTCAGCCTATAAATATTATAAAGGTGCTGACTGGATGGAAAGAGAAATTTACGACCTTTTTGGTGTTGAATTTGAGAATCATCCTGATTTAAGGAGAATTGTTTTACCTGAAGACTGGGAGGGTCATCCCCTGAGAAAGGATTATCCTATAAATAAAGCACCAGAAAAGTATGATTACAGAAAAAAACCCATTTTAAGGAGGGAATTTTAAATGGAAGAAAAAATTAAAACCTTTGAACCTGAAGAGGAAATAGTGTTAAATATGGGACCTCAACACCCCTCAACACACGGGGTGTTAAGGATCATTCTGAAACTTTCTGGAGAAAAAATTGTTGAAGCAAAACCTGACATTGGCTATTTACACAGGGGTGTAGAAAAACTTGGTGAAACTCATACCTATGTTCAGTTTTTACCAATGCTTGATAGAAATGATTACCTTTCAGCAACAACAAATGAATTTGGATTTGTTCTGGCTGTTGAAGCCCTTGCTAATATAGAAGTTCCCGAAAGAGCTCAATTTATAAGGGTGATGTTTTCTGAACTTTCAAGAATTGCTTCTCATCTTGTTTGGCTTGGAACATTCTGTCTTGATCTGGGTGGTGCCTTAGGGGGCGGAACATCAGTATTTTTATTCTGTTTCAGGGAAAGAGAAAAAGTTCTTGACATTTTTGAAAGAATGACAGGTTCAAGACTCCATCCCCACCTTATGCAATTTGGCGGTGTTAGATACGATGTTTATCCTGGTATGGATAAGGATATTAAAGAAACCCTTCTTTTACTTGAAAAAAGAATTAATGAATATGAAGATATGCTTATAAATAATCCTGTGTTTCTGGATAGAACAAAAGGGGTTGGAATTTTAACAAAGGAAGTCGCAATGGAATATGGTTGTTCAGGTCCAGTACTTAGGGGTTCTGGTGTTAAATATGATTTAAGAAAAGCACATCCCTATTCTTCCTATGATAAGTTTGATTTTGAGATTCCTGTTTTTAATAATGGGGATGTTTTTGACAGATTCAGGGTACGAATAGAAGAAATGAGACAGTCTATAAAAATAATAAAAGAGGCCTTAGAGGGTTTGCCGGAAGGTCCCATTGCTTCCCAGATGCCTGTTAAAGTTAAAGTAGCTGTAAAAACACCACCTGGAGAAGTATATAAAGCCATAGAATCACCAAGAGGTGAACTAGGCTACTATATTTATTCTGATGGAAAGCCAACAGCTTATAGAGTAAAAATAAGGGCACCTTCTTTTTCAAACCTTTCAGTTTTACCCTTTCTTTTAAAAGGCCACCTTGTAGCAGATGTTGTTGCAATACTTGGTTCCCTTGACCCTGTTTTTGGTGATGTTGATAGATAGGAGGTAAAAAATGGGGAATATAATTTTAATAACAATAATTTATCTTATAGTCGCATTAACAATTGTCCTTTATGTCACATGGCTTGAAAGAAAGTTTGCTGCAAGAATTCATACAAGGGTTGGACCTTACTATGTGGGAAAACCCCATGGATTTTTACAGCCAGTTGCAGATGTATTAAAACTTTTATTAAAAGAGGATATTGTTCCTGAAAAAGCAGAAAAAGTAATTTTTAACCTTGCCCCCATAATTGTTTTTATTGGTGCCCTACTTACTTTTTCTGTTTTACCTGCTTCAAAAAATATCTATATATCAGACCTATCTGTGGGGATTATTTATTTCTTTGCTGTTTCTTCTCTAATTATTTTTGGTGTTTTCCTTGCCGGATGGGGAAGTAATTCAAAATATGCTTTGCTTTCAGCCTTTAGAGCCGGAGCTCAGGTTGTTTCCTATGAGATTCCCCTTCTCTTTTCAGTCCTTGTGCCTGTTGTTCTTTCAGGTTCCCTGAAAACAAGTGAGATTGTTGCAAGCCAGAAAGTGCCCTATTTCCTTTATCCTGTTTTTGGTTGGGTAAGTTTCATTATTTTCCTTATAGCAGGGCTTGCAGAGGAAAACAAAGTCCCCTTCGATGTTCCCGAAGCAGAAAGTGAACTCGTTGCAGCATATAATGTAGAATACTCAGGAATGAAGTTTGCACTTTTCTATGCAGCAGAATACACCCATATTCTTGCCCTTTCAGTTCTCGGGGCTATACTATTCTTAGGTGGATACAGGGGATTTTATCCTAAAATAGGTCCTGAATGGGTATACCAGGTTTTTTGGTTATTTATAAAAAGTGTTTTTATGATTATACTTTTTTTACTTATAAGATGGTCTTTTGTAAGAATCAGAATTGATAGACTCATCCTTTTCTCATGGAAATATCTTTTTCCTATTTCTCTCATAAATCTCTTTTTAGCAGGACTTTATAAAATTTTCTTTTAAAGGAGGGAAAAATGTTAAAAATTTTGAATGTTTTAAAAATTACAATAAAAAATTTTTTTAGAGAAACCTTTACAATAATGTATCCTGATAAAAAGAAAGAAATTCCACAGAGATATAGGGGACCCCTATTTGCCTTACCACTTGATGAGGATGGGGAATTAAAATGTATTGCCTGCAGGTTGTGCGAGCAGATATGTCCTTCTGAAATAATCACAGTAATTCCAGCAAAGGAAAAAAGTAAAAAGGGTAAAACATATCCTGAAAAATTTACTCTTGACCTTAATGCCTGTCTTGCATGTGAATTATGCGTTCAGGTATGTCCCACAGATGCAATTGTTATGTTAAAGATTCCAGGTTGGGCAGCTTTATCCCATGAGGAAATGTTTCTAACCCTTGAAAAAATGGTTGAATTTGGAAAAAAATATGAAAGTTCAATAAACACTGGAAACACATTGAGAAATATGCAAACTCCACCAAGAAGAGAAAAAATTTCTGTTACTAAAAGGGAGGAATAAAATGAAAGTAGTATTCTGGATAACCTTTATAATAACAGGAATTTCAGGTTTTATGACAGTTTTAACAAAAGACCTCTTTAGAAGTGCATTATACCTTGGTGTTACACTTCTTGGAACGGGAATTCTGTATCTTTTCCTTGGTTTTGATTTTGTTGGATGGACACAGATTTTAGTTTATGTAGGCGGGATTGTTCTTTTAATGATTTTCACAATAATGCTTGCAAGGGAATCTATAATGAAACCACTTGTAAATACAGTAAGGAATCCATTTACAAGTGGTCTCTTTGCACTCCTTATTTTTTTACTCTTATTACTTATAGGTAAAACCTTTTATTTCTCTCCAAATGGTCTTGAAAATGATGTAAATTTCCTGCCCTTTTTAATTTTTCAGAGTAAATATGTTTTACCCTTTGAAATTTTATCAATTTTACTTTTGATTGGCTTTATAGGTGCTATTCTTATTGCAAGAAGAGATTAAAGGAGGATAAAAATGGAATTAAAGTTTCTTTTTTATCTTTCAATATTTTTGTTTTCTCTTGGACTTTATGGTGTTTTATCCAGGAGAAATGCTCTTGGAATTTTAATAGCCCTTGAACTCGTTTTCAACAGTGCAAATTTAAATTTCGGAATTTTTTCTTTTGCGTGGGGAAATCCCGCTGGTGTAATGACAATAGTCTTCGGAATAGGAATTACAGCTATTGAGGTTGTCCTTGGATTTGCTATTGTAATACTTCTTTTTAGATTAAGAAGAACATCAAATGCTGATGAAGTTGAAATTTTAAGAGGTTAAAAAGGAGGGGAAAAGTATGGATCTTTCCCTTTTGGCTTTAATCGGCTGGTGGGCACCCTTTTTATCTTTTTTAATCATAGGTATTTTTATAAGAAAGTATGGTAAGTTTTCAGCATTTCTCTCAATAACAGCAATCTTTGTTTCTCTAATATTAAGCATTATCATACTACTTAATATAGAAAAACTTGAAAACCCTCTATTTAAAACTCTTGTATGGCTTCCCTATGGAACAAAAAGTGGAATTACAGGCTATGAATCAATAATATTTGGTCTTTTCCTTGATAAATTGTCAGGTATAATGTTATTTATTGTTGCACTTGTTGCCTTTGCTGTTCAGGTTTATTCCTTAGGTTACATGCATGAGGAAACACCACCTTCTCTTGGTAGATATTATGCTTACCACTCCCTATTTGCCTTTTCAATGATAGGATTGACCCTTTCAAAAAATATTTTAGAGATGTTTGTTTTCTGGGAACTTGTTGGTGTTTGCTCTTATCTTTTGATTGGATTCTATTACTATAAACCAGAGGCAGCAAGAGCAGCTCTTAAAGCATTCTGGATTACAAAACTTGGTGATGTTGGATTTATGGTTGGTATATTAATTTTATACTTTAATTTTGGTAATCTGGACATTTATAATTTAATTAACAATCCATCAATTCTTAAAGGTAGAGGTACACTTTCATCCTTAATTCTTTTACTTCTTTTCTGTGGTGCAATAGGTAAATCTGCACAATTCCCTTTACATATATGGCTTCCTGATGCAATGGAAGGTCCTACACCTGTCTCAGCTTTGATACATGCGGCTACAATGGTTGCAGCGGGTGTTTACATGGTCTCAAGGCTCTTCCCCCTTTATGCTCAATTTCCGGATGTGATGTGGATAATTTTAGTTTTAGGGGCATTTACAGCTTTTTTCTCAGCAACAATGGCACTTGTTCAGGAAGATATTAAAAGAGTCCTTGCCTATTCTACTATATCACAACTTGGATACATGATGGCAGGGTTAGGAGCAGGTTCTTTGGCAGCTGGATTTTTCCATCTATTTACCCATGCCTATTTTAAGGCGCTCCTCTTTCTTGGAGCAGGTGCAGCAATTCATGCAGTTCATTCTAACTCAATCTGGGATATGGGGGGACTATTTAAGAAAGCCCCTACAACCAGTATTACCTTTCTTGTTGGAACACTTGCCTTAGCGGGAATTCCACCTCTTTCAGGATTTTATTCAAAAGAGGAAATAATTGTAGCCGTTTATTCCCACCCTAATAAGATTCCATTTTTATTTTTAACTCTAACTATATTCTTAACTGCTTTTTATATGGGGAGAGCATATACAGTTGCATTTTTAGCTAAACCAAGAACAAAGGAAGCAGAACATGCACATGACCCTGATCTTTCTATGAAATTTTCTCTTGTATTACTTGCACTCCTTTCAATTTTTTCAGGATTTTATGCTGAAAAAATTTCCCACCTGCTTAAATATTTACAGGGTGAAGAAATTTCAGAAGGAACAGAAAGTGTTAAAGCTATTTCCCTTATTTTGGCTTTAATTGGACTTTTATCTTCATATTATGTATATTCAAGAGCTCTATATCTCGCCACAAATTTAAAAACAAAATTTTCCTTTATTTATATAACCCTTAAAAGAAGGTATTACATTGATGACTTGTTTGAATGGATATATAGGAGAATTTTGATTTTCCTCTCAGCCTTTGCCGGATGGTGGGATAGACATATTGTTGACGGTCTTGTCAACTGGGTTATTTATACAACAGGTAGAATTGGAAAATCACTTAGAATAATACAAACCGGTGTTGTTCAGGATTATCTTTTCTATATAGCCATAGGCTCAACTATAATGCTGCTTTTAATATTAAGAGGATTTTAAATTTATAAAAATAAATTAAAAATTAACTTTTTAACTAAATGAAAATTTTTTCTGAATTCTTTGGAAAAGTAATTGAAATTCCTGATAATCCAGAAAAAATAGTATCCCTTGCTCCTGATATAACAGATTGTTTATTTAAATTGAAAAAAGAAGATAAACTGGTCGGTATCAGTTTTTACTGCAGAAGACCTTATGGAAAACTTAAGAATTTTTTAAAAGTAGGAACTTATTTAAAAGTTTTATGGGATAAACTGGATTTATTAAATCCTGATTTAATTTTAGCTACCTCTGGTGCTCAGAGGGAAATTTCCTATGAAATTCTTAGAAGGGGATACAGTATATTTGTTTTACCGGTTCCTCAATCAATCTACGGAATTTTTGATAATATAAAAAAATTAAGCATTATTTTAAATGAAGCAGAAAGGGGATATAAACTTATTGAGAGATTAACAAAAATTATTGAAAAATTAAAAGAAGAAAAAATAAAGAAAAGAGTTTATTATGAAATATACCTTGGGGGCAAAATCACAATAGGTTCTTCAAGTTATATAAATGATGGTTTAAGAATACTTGGACTTAATAATATTTATTCCTTTAAAAAGGAAAGTTATTTTGAGCCTGATGATGAAGAAACAAAAAAATTAGATTTTGACCTTTTGCTTTATGAACCTCATAATGAGAAAATTAATAAAAAAATTATAAAAGAGAGGTTAAAAGAAAGATTTGGTAATAAAAAGATTTTAATCTTACCCTATGATTTTTTAGCCCATTATGGTCCTTCCTTTATTGATGAGGTTCTTTTAAAATTAAAACGGAAACTAATTAAAATTCAGTACCACTTGTAAATTTAAGAGAGGGCGCAAAGATATAAGGAGCATAAATTCCAGTAGAAAACCTGAAGTTATAATGGGAGGATTCTGAAATTAATTTTCTTTCCCTTGAAATCTCTATATCCTTACTTAATACCCTTAAAAAGGAATCAGTAAATCTTAAATTTTTAAGGGGCTTTGTGATTTTTCCCTTTTCAATTAAAAAAGTTCCATCCCTTGTCATTCCTGTTATAATAAATTCTGAAGGACTCACAATATTTGTATAATGAAATCTTGAAACATATACCCCTTTTTCTATATTACTCAGAATTTCATCCTTACTTTTTTCTCCTTTTTCTATTACAAGATTAAAGGGAAATGGAAAAGTTGAAGGTGGGAAACCTGCAGCATTGCCTGTTGATTCCTTCTTATCTAAATAAGCAGTTTTCCTGTCATAAACAAGATTTTTTGCCACACCTTTTGAAATAAGCAGAACCTTTTCCCTTCTTACACCTTCAAAATCAAAGGGAAAAGCAAAACCTTCCTCAAAATATGGGTCCTCAAAACAGGTTAATTTTTCTGAAAAAACTTTTTCCCCGAGTTTTCCAAAAAGAAAATTCCTTTTCTCCTGATATGTTTTAGCGGAAAAACCTATAAAGGAAGCAAAAGTAAAAATATCCGCCACAGCTTCTGGCTCAAGAAATACGGGATATTCTCCAGGTTCTATTTCCACCTTACTCAAAGAGTTTTCTGCTTTAAATTTTGCTTCCTCTGCTATTTTCTCAAAGTCAAGCTCAGAAAATTTTCTTGAATGTGCCTCCGACCAGCCACTTGCAGTATCCTTCATTGCTGTGACTGTTACATGGGCATCTGAAATTTTTGAATAGGCTCTTAAACCCTTTGATGAAAAAAGAGCAATTTCGCCCCCTCCGGTATTTACAACTCCATAACCCTCAAAATTACCAAGTATTTTTGAAATTCTGTAAACTGCTTCTGACCTTTCTTCCTCACTTACATTAAATGTCTTTTCATCAAAGGTAAAAGTATCTTTATAAGCGTAAGATTCAGGAAAACCCGGATAATCAGAGGGAACTCTATTCTTTAACATTTCATAAGTTTCCTCAACAATTTTCCTTGCTTCTTTTATTTCAGGATTACTGAAAAACCTTGTAACAAAAATATTTTTTTCCTTTATACTTATCCCAACTTTTACTTCCTCATAGGAGGTGTTCTGATGTATTTTGCTTTTTGAATACCTCGTTATGTCATTTTTTTCATAAAGAAAAGCAGCAAAAATTTCCTCACCCTTTTTATTTTCAAGAATTTTTTTAAAAAAATCCTCATAAAAACCAAAACCTTTCATATTTTTTCCTCCTTATAAGTTATTTTACCCTTATTTATTGTATAAATAACTTTTCCCTTTAATTTATAACCCTTAAAAGGTGTATTTTTACCTTTACTAAAAAACGCATCAGGATTACAGATCCACTCCTTATTTATATCCACTAAAGTTATATTAGCAAAATTATTTTCTTTTATTTTGCCATACCCTTCTATATTAAATATTTTAGCAGGATTATATGATAAAAATTTTGCTATATCCTTCAAATCAAAAAACTTTTTATGATAGAAAAAAGTGAGAAGGAGGGAAAGAGAAATTTCAATACCTGAAATTCCTGGGGGTGAAAGGTCAAATTCCTTTTCCTTATCAAAAAGCCTGTGAGGGGCATGGTCTGTTGCTATTATATCTATAACTTTCTCCTTTAAACCCTCAATCAATTTTTGTCTATCTTCTTCTTCTCTTAGGGGTGGATTAACTTTACAGTTTGTATCAAAATCACCAATTGCTTTCTCAGTTAAAATAAGATGATGGGGAGTAACTTCAGCTGTAATATTTAGTCCATCTTCTTTAGCTTTTTTAATTATATCAACACTTTCCTTTGCAGAAACATGGGCTATATGCAGTTTGCCCTTTGTTTTTTTTAGAAGAATAATATCTCTTAAAATTGCGATTATCTCCCCTTCTTTTGGCCTTCCTTTAAGGCCAAGGGATAGAGTAAAAGGGGATTCATTGGCAACACCATCTTCACATAGAAATTTATCCTCAGCATGCTGTATTAAGGGTTTCTCAAAATCCCTTGTGTAATAAAGGGCACTTTCCATAAGTTTTGAATTCTGGACATAACTTCCGTCATCAGAGAAGGCAATGGCACCTTCATTAATCATCTCATAAAAATCAGCAAGTTCTTCACCTCTCCTTCCCTTTGTTATTGCACCAACAGGAAAAACCTCACAGTATCCAAAAAATTTTGCCTTTTCTTTTACAAATTTAACAATTGAACCTCTATCCATACAGGGATCAGTATTCGGCATAGCAAATACAAGGACATAACCACCCTTTGAAGCTGCCTTTGTTCCTGTTTCTATTGTTTCACTTTCTTCAAAACCTGGCTCCCTTAAATGGGCATGAACATCAATAAGACCTGGAAAAGCATATAAATTTTCCCCATTAATAAGTAAACTTACTTCTCTTTTTATTCCCCTACCTAAACCAACTATTTTTTCACCTTCAATTAAAATATCAATATTTTCTTTTATACCTTCCTCAGGGTCAACTAAATTTACATTTTTAATTAAAATTTCTCCCAATTTAAATAGAATTTATTATTTCTTTAAGTCTCAGTAATTCAAGCATTGTGGCTGCTGCCTTTTCACCCCTGTTACCCAGCTTTCCACCAGACCTTTCAATACCCTGGAGTGTATCAGAGACTGTTATTATTCCCATTCCAAGAGGTATCTCTTTTTCTTTCGCAATTTTTATTACATTTTTAATACTTTCACTTGCAACAAATCTGTGATGCTCGGTTTCACCTTCAACAACTGCTCCGAGAACCAAAAAAGCATTATATTTTTCAGGATATTTATCTTTTAAAAAAGAAAAAGCACTTATAATTTCAATGGAACCAGGAACAATAAAAACATCAATTTGATTTTCTTCTGCACCACATCTTTTTAGAAATTCCTTAGCTCCCTTTAACATTTCAAAGGTTATGTGAGAATGGAATCTTGAAACTATTATGCAAAATTTATCCTTTTTATTTACAATCAATTTACCTGAAAATTCAGACATTTTATAGTTTCCTCCCCTCTTTTTGAATTTTTTCAAGCAAATGTCCCATTTTCTCCTTTTTTATTTTTAAATATTCTTTGTTATTTTCATTGGGTTCAACCTCTATAGGAACTCTTTCAACTATTTCTATTCCATAACCCTTAAGACCTACTATTTTTGAAGGGTTATTTGTTAAAAGTCTTATCTTTTTTAAGTTAAGGTCAAGTAAAATCTGGGCTCCAATTCCGTAATCTCTTAGATCAGGAGGAAATCCTATAGCCTCATTTGCTTCAATGGTATCAAGCCCCCTTTCCTGGAGTTCATAGGTTTTTAATTTATTTAAAAGTCCTATTCCCCTTCCTTCCTGTCTCATATATACAAGAACACCCTCACCTTCATCCCTTATTATTTCCATTGACTTTTCCAGCTGTTCTCCACAATCACACCTCAGGGAATGTAAAATATCACCTGTTACACATTCAGAATGCACTCTAACAAGAACATTATCCTTTCCCTCAGGTTCACCATAAAGTAGCGCAAGATGAACATCCTCATCCACAATATCTTCGTATGCATAAAGTCTGAAGTTACCAAATTTTGTGGGAAGATTTACATTAGCTACTCTTTTTACAAGTCTTTCTCTTTTTATTCTGTATCTTATTAAATCAGCTATTGTTATAATTTTTAAATCAAATTTCTCTGCTATTTCAAAAAGTTTTGGCAACCTTGCCATTGAGCCGTCATCATCCATTATTTCACACAAAACTCCTGCCGGGTATAAACCTGCGAGTCTTGCAAGGTCAACAGCTGCTTCAGTATGACCTGCCCTCCTTAAAACACCTGCTTCCTGAGCTTTAAGAACATGAACATGCCCTGGGATAGCAAGGTCCTCATGAGTTGTTTTAGGATCAATAGCTATTCTGATTGTCCTTGCTCTGTCATAGGCAGATGAACCGGTACTTACTCCCTTCTTGGCATCTATAGGTGCAACAAAAGGAGTACCCATCTTTGAGGTATTTACATGGGAAAAATCTGGAATCTGTAACTCCTCTATTCTTTTCTTTGTTAAGGAAAGACATATTAATCCTCTTGCATGGGTAGCCATAAAATTTATGTGTTCAGGGGAAACTTTCTCTGCTGCAACTATCATATCTCCTTCATTTTCCCTATCCTCATCATCTACAACAATTACAATCTTACCTCTTTTTATATCATCAAGGGCTTCTTCAATACTTGAAAAATCAAATTTTTTCATACTTTTCATCCTCCTTTAGGAAATCTCAATCTTAATTATAAAGTTTTTAAAATTTAATATCAATATCTTATAATTTTTTATGGCACATGCTTATACACCGGGTTTAAAAGTTTGTGAAAAAACACTGATTTTAAAAGAAAGAAGACTCCCCTTAAAGGGGGAAGTCCTTGTCAAAAAGGGAGATTATGTAAAAGCTGAAGATGTGGTTGCAAGAACCCTTTTGCCTGGTAATGTCCATCCATTAAATGTAGCAGGTCTGCTTGGTGTTTCTCCGCAGGATCTCCCGAATTTAATGCTTAAAAAAGAGGGTGATATTGTCAAAAAGGACGAAATTATTGCTCTAAGTAAGGGATTTTTTGGTCTTTTTAAAACAGAGGTAAAAAGTCCTGTTGATGGGAAAATTGAACAGATATCTCTTGTAACAGGACAGGTTATTTTGAGAGAACCTCCGATACCTGTGGAAGTTAAAGCATACTTTGATGGGATTGTGGAAGATGTGATTCCTGAGGAGGGAGTAATAATGAGAACAACAGCCACTTTTATCCAGGGAATATTTGGTGTTGGAGGAGAAAAAATAGGAAAACTTAAAGTCCTTGCAGATTCACCTGATGAAGAACTTACAATTGAAAAAATTAAAGATGATTTAGAAGGTAAAATTGTTGTAGGTGGAAGTTTTGTAAGAAGTGAGGTATTGAAAATTCTTGAGGAAATGGGGGTTCTTGGTTGTGTGGTTGGTGGAATAGATGATGAAAATTTAAGGAATTTTTTAGGTTTTGATATTGGAGTTGCAATAACAGGTTCTGAACCTTTAAAAGTAACTTTAATTTTAACAGAGGGGTTCGGGAAACTTGAGATGGCTAAAAGAACCTTTGAACTCCTTAAAAAGAGGGAAGGTGAAAAATGTTCAATAAATGGAGCAACACAGATAAGGGCAGGTGTTATAAGACCAGAAATTATAATTCCCTACGAGAAAATTGAAGAGGTAAAAGAAGAGGAACATCTTAAAGAAGGTCTTGTGGAGGGAACCATAGTAAGAATCATAAGGGATCCCTATTTTGGGGAAATTGGTAAAGTAAAAGCGCTGCCACCTGAACTTAAGTTAATTGAAACAGAAGCAAAGGTAAGGGTACTTGAGGTAGAACTAAAAGATGGGAAAAGGGTTATTGTCCCAAGAGCAAATGTTGAAATTTTAGAGGTTTAATAATGCTTGGAAATAGTTTCGAAAAGGAACTTTTAGAGGGTGAAATACTTTTTAAAGAAGGAGAAATAGGGGATGAAATCTATGTGATAAAGAAGGGGAAAATAAAAATATCAAAAAAAATTGACGATGAGGAAAAGATACTTGCAATATTAAAGGAGGGAGAAGTATTCGGTGAAATGGCAGTTCTGGATGGTAAACCGAGAAGTGCAAGTGCAACAGCTTTGGAAAATACAGTATTAGAAGTATTAAATAAGGAAAGTATATTAAATGTTATTAACTCTCATCCCATTGTTAAATATCTTATAGATACTTTAATAGAGAGATTAAGAAGGACAGATGAACAATTGAAACTTTTAACCATAAAACATGAGGAACAGAGATTATTAACATACCTTATAATAAGAGGTAAAGAAGGTCCAAAGGAAGAGATAAATTTAAGTGAAGTGGAATATTTTACAGGAATACAAAAGGAAATACTTCTCTCATTTTTAAATGATCTTGAAAAAAGGGGACTTATTCTTTTAAGGGAAAATAAGTTAGATATATTGAAACCTAAAGAAATTGAAGAATACAGAAAATATATATTTTTAAAAGAGAAATTCGAAAGGGAAAAGAAAATTGTCTAAGTTTTATGAAAAATTTAAGGGATATAATATTAAAAAAAGAAGAGATTGAAAAAAAACTTTCTGATCCTGAAACAATAAAAGATAAGAAAAAACTTCAAGAACTTAATAAGGAATATAAAACTATAAAAGAAAAGGCAGAAATAGCTGAAAAAATTCTTAAAATAGATGAGGAATTAAAAGAAATTGAAACCTTGCTTGGAACAGAAAAAGATGAAAGTATGATTGTATATCTGAATGAAGAAAAGGAAAACAAGATAAAGGAAAAAAATAATTTGCTTTTTTTACTCCTGGAAAAAGAAAGGGGAGAATTTGAAAATAACTGTATTCTTGAAATAAGAGCAGGAACAGGTGGTGAAGAGGCAAGTTTGTTTGCAAAAGATCTTTTAAGAATGTATTTAAAATTCTGCGAAAAAAAGAACTTCAAAGTTTCAATAACAGATTTAAGGGAAAGCGATTTAGGGGGAATTAAGGAAGTGGTTCTTTTAATTGAAGGGAAAAAGGCTTATAAATTATTAAGATATGAAAGTGGAGTTCACAGGGTTCAGAGAATTCCTGTGACAGAATCAGGTGGAAGGATTCATACATCAACAGCATCAGTTGCTGTTCTTCCTGAAATTGAGGATATTGAAATAGAGATAAAACAAGAAGATCTGGAAATAGAGACAAAAAGAGCAAGCGGACCAGGTGGACAGCACATGCAGAAGACAGACTCAGCAGTCAGAATAAGGCATATACCAACAGGTATTGTTGTTCAATGTCAGGATGAGAGGTCCCAGCATAAAAACAAAGAAAAGGCTCTAAGGATTTTGAAATCAAGAATATATGAATATGAAAGGGAAAAGAGAGAGAGCAAGATAAGGAGTTTAAGAAAAGAACAGATAGGAACTCAGGATAGGAGTGAAAAGATAAGGACTTACAACTTTTTACAGAACAGGGTTACAGATCACAGGATTCCTTTAACAATTTATAATTTAGAGGAGGTACTTGAGGGTAATATTGAGCCCTTTATAGAGGCAATGGAGAAAAAGAGATTTGAGGAAATGATTAAAGGAGATTGATTTTTTTTATTTTTCTCTTTTATATTTATTATTAAGGCGGCGTGGCCGAGTGGCATAGGCAGCGGTTTGCAAAACCGCTTACCTCGGTTCAATTCCGGGCGCCGCCTTTAAATTTTTTTTAAGTGGAAAATTTTGACATTCTCCTAAAAAATGCCCTTATAGTTTTAAATAAAGAAAAATATATTGAAAACGGCTTCCTGGGTATTAAAAATGAAAAAATCACCTATGTTTCTGAAAAGGAACCAAAAAATTCAGCATTATTCCACTGAAAATAAGCACCTCACCTTTTATAAGTTATAACGCCAAGAATTCCATCAGGACAGGAAGGTAAATAATATATTCTCACCAAAGCGCCGATAAAATGTTTATTACTGAGAATATTTTAATGCTCTTCTTATGCAGACTTTAATCTTCAACATCATTTTTTCTTTTTTTATTGACCATTAATTTTTTAATCTAATCATACCCCAGAAACCAACTATACCAAATGGTAAGATGGCAATTTCAAATATCCATCTACCGGTGGTGGTGAGATTTTCAATACCGTATGTAAGATATAAGTATCCGGCGATCGTATCTATTGCGGTTTTATATATAAATGATATCCAAAACCACTTCCAGCGAGATACTTGAACTGCATAGATTATTAGTAAACAAGATAAAATATGAAGATAGATTGCTGTAACTCTTTCAAGAATGTCAGCCGGTATGATTAAAGGGGAGTCTGCGTATGCAAGTTTGATTAACCCTTCTGGTAAAATACCAGGAAAGTAGATAATCATAAATGTTAAAAATAAAGAACTAATTCCAACGATGATTGCCTCGAAACCACCAAATCCGATACCAAAACCAACTGCTTCCTGCCATATTGAATTTCTAACCCGTTTATTATAAACAAAAGCCAAAGCAATTCCACATTCAAAAATTCCAGTCAATAAGCCCGAATACAACCAACTTATAGGCTCAGCAATAAATACAGGAAATAGCATC
>CBFGJR010000144.1:0-2182 GCA_965649145.1 Caldifarciminota bacterium
GGACAGGAGGTGAAAACCAGTTTTACTATTATGATACAACAAAATTTTTAAATATAAATAACCTTGATAATTTTAAACCAAGGGGAAGTTTATCTTTAAAGTATCAAGGACTTTTGCCCTTATTTGAGCTCGATACTTCCTCTATTTCAAGAGTATCAAGGATAACTGAATTTAATGGAATTTTTTATTTTTTAAAATCCCATCCCAGTGCAAAGATTTTTTATTCAAACGATTTAATAAATTTACAGGAATTTCCACCTTTTCCCTATCCTCAGTATTTTCTTCCTGAAACAGCATCTGATATTTTAAAAAAGGGAGATTTTTTCTTAATATGTGGTAAAAAGTATTTAAGCGAGGTTGGTTACATATATAAATTTGACATAAATTCAAACAGCTTTCTATGGCCACCACTTTTTTTTTCAGGGATACATAATATCTATAAGTTTTTTAATAATTTTCCACGCTCTTATGTAAGTGCAATTTCAGGAAGGGATTACCAATTTATATATTCCAATGATTTATTTTCCACTTACTCCGTTCACCAGATAGGTAATAATTTTCTCCTTGAGAATGCATGTTTGGTTCCTGACTACTCTATTATGGATACTTATGTTGTTGCAGTCTTTAACTATACGGGTCTTAGAAACATTTATTATTCAGACTATAATCCCCCTCAGGGAAACTGGTTTAAATTATACCCATCTTTTAAATCTTTTGAAGCAGGTGAAATTATTTTTGATTCCATAACAAATTATGTTTATATTCCTGTTAGTAAAGCAGAATCAAGTGTTATAAGACTTTTCAATGTAAGAACAAAGACAATCGATACCACAATTTATCTTGATAATTCTGGAGTATTTAGTGGATTAACCCTTGGAAGAGATAAAAATGTTTATGCGGCTACTTTTTCAAATGTATATAGAAGTAGTGATGGGAAAAATTTTGAAAAAATTTTCTCCTTACCAAAGGCATACTCTATATTTCAAACCCCTGATTATGAACTTCTTATCGGAACCTTAGGACCTGCAAAAATCTATAAATCTGATTTTTATCTAACAGGTAATCTTGAATCCTCAATTTTCATCTCAAGAAATAAAAAAGAAGGGGCAACTATTTTAAAAAGGGTATTTGTTGAGGGCGAAAATTTAGATTATGTAAAAATTCAGGTGAGAGGTGATACGCTTGATTCTCTACAAAATGCTCCCTCGTGGGATTTTCTTCCCTTTTTATCAAACGGAGACAGTATAACTTATTTAAATCCTAAATTGAGATTTTTCCAGTATAGAATTTTAATTAATAAAATGCCTAACAATAAAAGTCCAAGGGTAGATAAAATTTATTTTACATATGACCTTGATACTACAGGACCTTTAATTTTGAGCTCTTTTTTAAGTGATGGAAATATCTCTGGTCAGGGAATTGATATTGATGACAGATTGGTTTTAGTATTTAATGAAAATACAAATAAACCTTATATAGATGTTTCAAAAATTGATAGTTTATTTTATATCTCAGGTGGAAGAACCTTAAAGGGTTCTGATTCTGTGAGATGGAAAAGTAGTGATACTCTTTTTATCTATGTATTCAGTTCTATTTCACCTCCACAAATAGGTGATACAATAAAAGTAATTAAGAAATTTATAAAGGATGTTTGGGGTAATTCCTCTCTATCATATTATTTAATAGGTGGAACATATGATGATTTAAATCCACCAAAATTAAAGAAAGTAATTTTATCCGATGGAACCACACTTGATAACGGTGCTGGAACAGGTGATAGTGTTATTATGATATTTTCAGAAAAAACAAATACTCCCTTAATTCCTCCAGAATCCCTTGATACATGGTTCCCGATTAAAAATTCATGGCTGAATCAGGGATATACCCTTTATACTTTCTGGAAATCTCAGGATACTTTTTTAATTTTATTTAATGGTTCAGGAAGGGAGCCACTATTTAGAGATGACTCTATATCTGTTTCAAATAGTAACAAGATAAAAGACTTGGCAGGTAATAAAATAATCACTCAAAAAATAAAAACAGATGGTTCCCTTGATAAAAAAAGCCCAATTATTTCCTCAGCAATTTTTTATGATTTTAAACCCTATTCTCAAAATCCAAATTCTAATTTTGACCACACTATTATAAAATTTTCTGAACCTGTGATATTAATAAGAACCAT
>CBFGJR010000145.1:0-2177 GCA_965649145.1 Caldifarciminota bacterium
AAAATTTGGATTAAAGGGAAATTTTGAGGTGCTTGGATATCCTGTGAGAAGAGGATTTAGAAAAGTTACTGAAATGAAAAGAGATCACATACTCATTATGGGAGGTGGAAGGGGAGCAGGACCAATATTTAAAATTTTTGAAATCCTTAAGGATTTTGAAATAAATAAAATTTTTGTATGTGGAACTAACGAAGAGTTAAAAAATAAATTAATTAAAATAAAGGAAGAAAAAAAACTCATTAACACTCATATTATAGGATTTACAGATAAAATCTATGAATTAATGAAGGATGCTTTTATTATAATATCTAAACCGGGTGGTAGCACAGTGGCAGAAAGTAATTACCTTTTAAAGCCCTTAATAGCAATCAAACCTTTACCTGGTCAGGAACAGGGTAATGCAAATTTTATAGAAGAAACAGCTTCCGGTCTTGTTTTATACAATCTGAATAATCTGTCAAATTACATAGAAGAAATTATTAAAATAAAGATAAAGTTTGAATTTAGAGAGAAAATGAGAGATTATACTGAAAAACAGATTAAGTTTATCAAGAACTATCTCTTGTGAAATAAATTTTAAATATTATAAAATTAAACTATGGAAAAAATTGATAAATTTATAAGGGAAAGGAAAAAAATGAACGATTTAATTTTCAAAAGGGCAAACCTTGAAATCAAAAGATTTTTTAATATTGACAAAGGAGGAAAAAAATGTTAAAAGAAGGACTTTTCGCCCCTGATTTTACTTTAAAAGGAATTGACGAAAAGGGAGAGGAAAGAGAATTCTCCCTTAAAGATTATGTAGGTAAAAAAATTGTCCTTTACTTTTATCCAAAGGATGATACCCCTGGTTGCACAAAAGAAGCATGCAGTTTCAGAGATAACATTAATAAATTAAAAGAAAAAGGAGTAACTATTCTTGGTGTGAGCCCTGATAATATAAAATTACATAAAAAATTCAAAGATAAGTACGGTTTACAATTTCCCTTACTTTCTGACCCTGATTTCAGAGTAGCCAAAAAATACGGAGCCTATGGTGAGAAGGTTATGTATGGAAAAACAAAAAAGGGTATCATAAGATCAACTTTCATAATTGATGAAAAAGGTAAAATTAAAAAAACTTTTTATAATGTAAAAGTCGACGGTCATGTAGAAGAAGTTCTAAATCACCTTTGATCCTTGAATATTATTTAGAAAGATTTTCCTCAAATAAACCCCTGATAAGAGAAAGAGTATCAAAGGACATTGATTTAATTGTTACAATTCCTCTTTATAATGAAGAAATTAAAAATTTAGAAAAATTATTAAACTCACTGATTAAAGCTTATAAGAAGGAATTTAAAATTGAATTAATTTTTCTTATTAATGAACCAGAAAATGAAAGAGAAGAAATAAGAAAAAAACATACGGAAATAATTAAATACTTAAAAACAAAGAAAAAGGAAATTGAAGAAGAAAATTTAAAAATTCATCCTGTTTATGTATTCAACATTCCAAGAAAAAAGTTCGGGATAGGAAATGCAAGGAAAATTACTTGTGATGAGGCTATAAGAAGATACAATTTTATAAAAAAAGAAAGGGGAATAATAACTACTCTTGATGCAGATTGCACTGTAAAGGAAAACTATTTTGAGGAAATAATAAAAACTTTTAAGAGCTTTGACACAGAGTTTGCTCATATTTACTTTGAACATCCTTTAGAAGATATAGAAGATGAAAAGTTAAAAATGGGAATTATTTATTATGAGCTTTTTTTGAGGTTTTATAAAAATTCTTTAATTTACGCTGATTATCCTTATGTTTCTTATACAATAGGTTCATGTCTTGCAATAAGAGCAGATACATACTCAAAGTTCGGGGGATTTAAAGCTAAAAGAAAAGCTGGAGAAGATTTTTACTTTGTTCAGAAAATTCTACCACATGTTAAATTTACAGAAATAATAGATACAACTATCTACCCTCAGGCAAGAATCTCAGAAAGAGTTCCTTTTGGAACAGGTAAGGCATTAAAAGAATTTATTGAGGGGAAAGAAAAATTTTATTATGCCATTTGCTTTGAACCTTTCAGAGAGCTAAAAGAATTAAAATTCTTTGTAAAAGGAGAAAAGAGTCTATCAGAAATTCCAGAAATATTAAGAGAATATTTATTGAAGGAAAAAATAAAGAAAAGAATTGAA
>CBFGJR010000146.1:0-2176 GCA_965649145.1 Caldifarciminota bacterium
GGTGATTATAAAGAACTTTATATGTTAAAAGAAAAATGCGGAGATGAAAAGTTAAAAATTCTATCAGATATTTACTACTTTATTTTCTCAGATAAAAAAAATAAGGCTGAGTCAATTTTAGTTAATAATTTTTCAAAAATAAAAGAGGAAAAACTTGAGATAGGTAAAATTAATTATTATCTTGGTAATTATGAAGTTTCTGATTCAATTTTGAAGGATTTTAACTACTTTAATATTTTACTCATGAGATCTAAAATGAACATATATTTAGATAGAAAGAAAAAAGCCGATTCTTTACTTTCAAAAGCAATTCTTAGATACCCTGATGATGATAACATTTATAAAGCTTTATTCATATATTACCTTTTAAAATTTGAAAAAAAAGAAAATATTAAATTGATTATAGAAATAAATGAAAAAATTGAAAATAATATTGATTTTGAAATAGAAGAGAGTATAAGTGAAAAGTGGAAACATTATTTTATCCTAAAAAATAAAGTTAAAAAGGGAGATTTTTTTGAAATAAAGGATACCCTTCTTGATGAAAATCTAATTGCAAGTTTATACTTTGAAGGCTATAAAATTTCATATCAAAAAGGGAAAAAGGAAGAGGCAAAAAAATTTCTAAAATATGTTATAGATAATTTTAAAAACTCTCTTTTTTTCACTATCGCACAGAGAAAAATCAAAGATATTTAGGAGGTTCGTAATTTGGCGCTTCCTTTGTTATTATAATATTATGAGGATGGCTTTCTTTTAATCCAAAGGGACTTATTATTATAAATTTTGATTTTCTTCTTAGTTCTTTAATATTTTTAGCTCCGATGTAACCCATTCCTGCTCTAACTCCACCTGAAAGCTGAAAAAGGACATCTCGCACAGATCCCCTGTACGGAACCATACCTTCAACCCCTTCGGGAACAAATTTTATAGCCTTATCCTGAAAATATCTATCCTTTGAACCTTTTTTCATAGCAGAGATTGAACCCATGGCTCTGTAGGTTTTATATCTTTTTCCTTCATGTATAATAATTTCACCCGGGCTTTCTTCAGTTCCAGCCAGGAGATTTCCCATCATTACACAATCTGCTCCAGCTGCAAGTGCTTTTACAATATCTCCTGAATAACGAATCCCTCCATCTGCAATTATTGGTATTTTATACTTTTTAGATACCTTGTAACACTCCATTATAGCTGTAAGCTGTGGAACACCTATTCCAGCTATAACTCTTGTTGTACATATTGACCCTGGACCAATACCTACTTTAATCCCGTCCACATCTAATTTTGCAAGGTCTTCTGCAGCTTCTTCAGTTGCAACATTTCCAACAACAAGTTCCACTTCAGGATGTTTCTTTTTTATAATATTTGTTACATCAAGAACTCTCTTTGAATGAGCGTGAGCAGTATCAATTACAACAACATCAACCTCAGCCTCCTTTAATTTATAAAACCTTTCTTCCCAGTCATCTCCTGTTCCGATTGCTGCTCCAACCCGGAGTCTTCCTTTATCATCAATATTTGCATTGGGGTGTTCAATTTTTTTTGATAAATCTTTAAGAGTAATTAATCCCCTAAGCTTACCAAATCTATCAATAACAGGTAATTTTTCAATTTTATTTTCTATAAGAATTTTATGTGCTTCTTCTACAGTAATTCCTTCTTTTCCCGTTATTACGTTCTTTTTCATAATCTGTTCAATTGTAATCTGAGAGTTTTCTATATACCTTAAATCTCTTTTTGTAACAATTCCAACAAGAGTTCTGTCTTTTTTGACTATAGGAATACCAGATATACTATGTTTCTCCATCACTTCTTTTGCTTTTTCAACTTTTTCTTCTGGAGGAAGAGTAATTGGTTCGTTTATAAACCAGCTCTCAAATCTTTTAACTCTTATAACTTCCTCCTTCTGTTCATCTGGGGTAATATTTCTGTGAATTATCCCCATTCCACCTTCCTGAGCCATTGCAATTGCCATCTGAGACTCGGTAACTGTATCCATAGCTGCGGATACAAAAGGGAGATTAAGCTCTACATTTCTTGAGAATTTTGTCTTCAAATTGACTTCATGAGGTAAAACATTACTTTTGCCTGGTAAAATTAAAACATCGTCAAAGGTTAAAGCTTTTTCAAAATTTCTCATTTTTATTTATAATATAAGATTAATATGAAATTC
>CBFGJR010000147.1:0-2168 GCA_965649145.1 Caldifarciminota bacterium
AATTATAATCATTCAGTTTGAGAAAATTTAATTTCCCCATCTATTATAACTTTTTCAATTTTTTTATCTTTCAAAATAACAATGTCAGCAGGGTAATTTTCTTTAATTTCACCTAATTTATTTTCATCAAAGGATAAAAAGGCACTTCCCTTTGTGTAAATTTTTAATGCCTGAAAGAAATCAATTCTTTCTCTTTCAGAAGGATGACTTAAAGCACCTTCAATTCCATAAAGGGGTGAAAAAGGCATACAATCGGAACCAAAACCAATCTTTACTCCCTTTTCAATCATTGTCTTTAAAGGGTTCATTTTATAAATCCATTCTTTACCTAACCTTTCCTCATACATACCGCCTTCAAACTGCCAGTTTTTTATAAAGTTGGGTTGAATTGATAATGTAAAACTAATTTTATTTATTTCCTCTAAACTTTCTTCATCTATCATCTCTGCATGTTCTATTCTATGTCTTAAATCTGTCTTTTTGATAACTTCTTTACTCCAATTGATAACATTTTTTATGGCTCTATCACCAATTGCATGAATTGCTAATTGAAAGTTTTTATCTTCACATATTTTTAGTATTTTTTGAAATTCTTTTTTTGAAATTAGCATCTGACCCCTTTTTCTCTCACCTTTATAATTGAAACTTATACTTGCTTTTTTTGAACCTATGGAGCCATCAGCGAAAATTTTAACTCCACAGAATTTGAAATAATCATCTCCAAATCCCCTCAAAATTCCTATTTTTTCAATTTCTTTAATTAAATTGTAAGGTGCATAATATCTTATTTTTATTTTTAATTTATTTTTTTCCTTTAGTTTAAGAAAATAATAAAATCCTTTTCTTCCTACAATTTCATGGCAGGTAGTGATTCCATTTCTAATTGCCTTTTCAATTGCTATTTCAAGGGAATTTAAAAAAATTTCATCAGGTATTGAAAGTAAGGAAAAAATCCTTAATGGTACAAATTCCCTCATTATCCCACTATTTTTATCAACCCCCTTAAAATTTATAAATTTTTCAAGTCCTTTTGTATTTGTTACTGCAAGATGACCACATATTCTTCTAAAGATGACAGGTTTATCCTTTGAGATTTTATCAAGGTCTTTTTTTGTTGGAAGTTTTTTTTCTTTCCATTTTGATTCATCAAAATTGAGTGCTAAAATAAAAGGTAAATCTTTTCCTTTAAATTCAAGAACTTTTTGAATTGCCTCATCAAGAGAATAACTTTCATATAAATCAGGGAAAAAAGAAGAGAGTCCCTCATGTATTAAATGAGTATGGGAATCAATAAATCCAGGTATTATTAATTTTTCTTCTTTGCTATTAATTCTTTCTCTTTTTAAAACCCTTTTTATAAATTTCCCTTCAATTATTATTTCCTTTGAATTATCCCTCAAGACCATGATTTATATTTTCTGTACAGACTTCTTATAAGTTCAGTATATTCTTCTTCTATTTTTATATTCCTTCTTTCCATCATTTTTTTTGCAACTTCAATTGCCTTTTGTAAGTTATATTCTGTTTTTATATCATCTCCCCACCAGGTAAAAGGTTTTATAAACCCTTTAAAATTTAAACCACCGTAGAGATTACAGAAGGGCATAATTACTGTACCTGTGGATAATAAACTTCCTATTCCTGTTTGAACATGGTCTCCTATGAAAACACCCAGTTTAATTTTTTTAGTATTAATTTTTTCTTCTTCTCGTATATTTACTTTTATTTCAGAATATGTATTTTTTAAATCACTTGTTGTGGTGAGTGCACCGAGATTAACCCATTTTCCTATAACAGAATGACCCACATATCCCTCGTGAGCTTTGTTTGAAAATCCATAAAAAATTGTTGAATCAATTTCCCCACCCAGTCTTAAAACATCTTTTAAAAAAGAATTTTTTATAAAGGTCCTGTTTAAATGAACATCTTTTCCTATATACAAAGGTCCTTTTAATGTAACAGGAGGAGATATTTCTTTTAATTCCTCAATTATAACAGGTCCTTCATCTGTGTCTATAAAAATTCCCCTTTCTATTTCCCCTTTTTTTAAATAAAAATTCTTTTTAATTTTTTTAAAACCCTTATCAAATTTTAAAACAGTCTCAACTATTTCAGGTATTAAATAGGGAAGTTCAAAGAAATTTTCTATATATAAACCTTGCACATTT
>CBFGJR010000148.1:0-1434 GCA_965649145.1 Caldifarciminota bacterium
AAAAAAAGAAAGGGAAAATTTATTATCTATATTTAAGTTATCTCTCTGATAAAATACTTGAAACCCATCTGAACAATATAACTTTTCCCCTTTATATTTTTTTTTACATTAAATAGAGATTAAATTTTCCAGGAATGGACAATTTTAATTATTTCTTTAAGTTTTTCAATGTCTGTATCAGGTAAAATTCCGTGTCCCAGGTTAAATATGAACCCTCTAAAATTTTTTCTTTCCCTTTCAATTTTATCAAGTTCCTCTTTTATTTTTTCAAATTTTGAAAATAGAATTGCGGGGTCAAGGTTTCCCTGTATTGAGTGTTTTTTTCCAAAAAATTTAATAGCAAAATCAAGCGGTATTCTAAAATCAATTCCTATTGTTTCACATTCTATTTCCCCGATAATTCCAGCAAGATGAGCACTTGATATTGAAAAGTAAATTCTTATTTTACCCCTTAAATTTTCAAAAATTTCCTGAATAAAGGGGAAAATTGTTTTAATATAAATTTCAGGGGATACTGCCCCTACCCAGGAATCAAAAAGCATAAGAGCATCGCATCCTGCATCTGATTGTAATTTTAAAAATTCCGCAATTCCCTTTGAGACCTTTTTCATTAAGAAATTCCATTCCTCCTCATTTCTGTATATGAATTTTCTTGTTTCTGGAAAATCCCTTTTATAAGTCCCTTCTATTATATATGATAGAAGTGTAAAAGGTGCAGCTGTAAAACCTATAAGTGGAACATCAAGTTCTTTTTTTAAAATTTTTATCTCCTCCTCTATGAATTTTAATTCCCTGTAATCAAAATTTTTTATATTACTTTTTAAAATTTTTGGACCCTCATCTTTTTCATATTCAAAGTCAATTCCAAATCCCCAAAGGATAAGAAGGAGGTCAGAAAATAAAATTGCTGCATCAAGGTCAAAATATTTAAAAGGTAAAAGGGTAATTTTAGCAGAAAGAGATGGATTTTTAATAATTTCTTTCATTTCGTATTTATTTCTTATTTCAATATATTCAGGCAAATATCTCCCTGCCTGTCTCATAAACCATACAGGAACCCTTTCAGGTTTTTCTTTTAGACTTGCTAAGAGAAAATCTCTCTTCATCTTACAAAAATCATTGATAGGTAAATTATAAATAGCTGTAATAAAAGGTTAACTCTTGCTATAAAAAGTGTAAGTTTAAAAAATTTTGAAGGATTCTTTTCAAGTGCAGCTCTTGGTGCAATAAAAAAATCGTGTATGAATTTTAAAATAATAAGAGTAAAAAAAATTGAGAGTTTTAAGGTCATTATGTTATTTATATAGCCCCATCTTTTTAAAAGGAGATATAAACCGGTTAAAAAAAGTAGGATTACCGAAACCCAGCTTCCTGTTCTGAAGGTTTTTCCAAGTGCTCTAAATCCCGGTAAAAGTTTTTCATCCTTGTATATTT
>CBFGJR010000148.1:1444-2155 GCA_965649145.1 Caldifarciminota bacterium
TCTTATTGTGTATCCAAAGGAGAAAAATAATAAATTTCCTCCAACCCAGTATAGGGCTGAGAGGATATGAAGGTATATAAAAAAATATTCAATTATTTCTTTCATTGTTTTATAATTATCTTATGTTAAGAAAATTGTTTTTAATTTTTCTAATTTTTTTCTTTTTACTCTTTTTGTTCTTTATATTAATAACTCTTTATCCTTACAGCAAGTCTCGCATTCTTGAAATAGTTAATAAATTAGGTATTTTTGGACCTTTTGTTCTTATTTTTTTCCATTCCTTTCAGGTGATTGTTGCACCTATTCCAGGGCAGGTTTTTCCCTTTCTTATGGGATTTCTGTATGGAGCCTATTGGGGCTCATTTTTTGTCTTAATTGGTAACATTACAGGCTCATTTACAGCTTTCTTTTTAGGGAGATTGGGTGAGAAAAGACTTATAAGTATTAATAAGTTAGAGGTTTTAAAGAGATATAGGAAAAAAATAGTCTCAAATAGTATTTTATGGCTTTCTCTACTTTTTATTTTGCCCATACCGGGTTTTCCTAAGGACCTTTTATGTTATTTTGCTGGATTTATAGGTGTTAAGGAAAGAGATTTTTTATTATCTCTTTTTTTGGGTAGAGTGCCTGTTGAAATTTTATGGGTTCTTGCGGGTGCTGGTATTTATAAATTTTTTATTCCGCCGAATTAAAGGAGTTCTGTTACATCAA
>CBFGJR010000149.1:0-382 GCA_965649145.1 Caldifarciminota bacterium
ACAGGGTCAAACCATCCACCTTTTTCTTTGACATCCTGAATAAATTTTTGTTTACTCTTATATCCATGAACCCAGAAACCACTCTTTTCCATTCTTTCCAGTTCCTTTGCCTCAAAAGGATCTGTAAAAGGAGAACCACCTTTTATTTCCCATAAAAAGGATATAAAACCTTCAACAAATTCTTTGAAATTATTAAATCTAAAATTATCTTTACCAAAAAGTTTTTTACTCAGAGATATAATTACATCTTGGGTAGGCATAGTATCAAAAATAGGAGAAACCACTGGTTTTGTGAAAGAAATTGCTCTTGTTGTGTGATAGGGGATATAAGGAGCATCCTGTTCCCTTTCAAGAAAAGTACTGTCAGGAAGTACTAAATCTG
>CBFGJR010000149.1:392-2154 GCA_965649145.1 Caldifarciminota bacterium
TTACAATAAGTTTAATTTCAGACATTTCCTTTTCTATAAGGGATTGCTCAGGGAACTTATATATTGGATTTGAATAATAAAGAAATAAAATTTCGGGTTTTTCTTTTTGCAGAATTTCCAAAAGAGAATAGGGAGAGGGAAAGTTTTTCTGTTTTTCTTCTACCATACCGATTGAGTTATAAAATTCAGAATAAGGGAGAGAGTAGGGGAATAAAATTCCGCCCTTACATTCAATATTTCCTGTTAAAATATTAAGTATATAAATAAGACTTGCATCAAAAATAGCATTTTTACAAAAACAAAGTTTCCAGTCACAGAGAGCAATAGCTGGTTTTGTGCTTGCGAATTCAAAGGCTATTTTATACATAGTTGTGGTAGATACACCTGTTTTTCTTGCAATCTTATCAAGGTTTGTTTCTTTAAGAACATATTCTCTCCATTCTGAAAAGCCCTGTGTATGTTCTTCAATGAATTGAGAATCATAGAGGGATTCTCTCAAAATAATATAAGAAATTCCAAGAGCAAGAAGCCCGAAATATCCGGGTTTTATTTTAATCCATTCATCTGCTTTAGCAGCAGTTGTTGAAAGTCTTGAATCTATTTGAATGAGCTTCCCCCTTTTTCTTTCTTTTCCCTGACGGAAGTTTCCATATTGTTTTGCAAATCCCACAAAAGATGGAAATGCATCAAGAAGGTCAGCTCCAAAGGATAGAATTAAATTTGTGTTTTCAAAATCATAGGCAGGATAGGAATCTATTCCCTGATAAAGATAAAGAACATTCTTTATAGGGTCAGGAATTTCTTCCCTTAAATAATATGGGGTTCCATAATCTGAACAGAATTTCTTAAAGAGAAAATTGGTTAATCCATAGGGTCTTCCATTATAAAAAACTAATTTATTTGATTTACCTTTTTCTCTTAAAGAAATCAATTTTTCTGAAATTTCATTAATTGCATTTTCCCATGAAATTGGTTCCCATTTATTTTCTCCTCTTTTCCCTCTTCTTTTTATGGGATTTTTTATCCTATCAGGATGATAGAGGATATGGGGCGCAGATAAACCCTTTGGACATATTCCACCTTTTGTAACAGGATGCAGGGGATTGCCCTTTACACTCACAAGTTTGTTATTAACAACCCTTGCGAGAATTCCACAGTGTTCCGGACATAGAAGACAGGCACTTGAAATAAATTTTTCTTCTATTTCTGGTAAGCCACTTTTCTTGGACTTTAATAAAGGGATCAAACGGCCAAAAGGGGATTGTGCAAGAAACCATCCGGCAGCACCCGCACTTGCAATCTTTAAAAATTCCCTTCTTGTCATGGTTTATCTATGACAGGCCTCACAGGAAACAGAAACCGTTTTTTTTGTATGACAGGAAATACAATCTTTCATTCTCATTCTTTTAATAGGTTTTAGAGGTGGATAATTTCTTTCAAATATCTTTCCGTGGCAATCTGAACATTGAATTTTGCCAAAGACTGTGTGAGTTTTATGGGAGAAATAAACATCCTCAGGCATTCTCAGAATTTTCTGCCAGGGAATTTCTCCGTCTGATGATATATACTCAAGAAGTTTCTTCTCACTTTTAGATTTTGTTAGAGGCTCTGAATGGCACTCAGAACAAACCTCTTTTAAAGGGAATCTGGCATACCTTCCCGTTAGAACTCCTTTGTGACAGAAATTACATTCAAGACCCTGCTCAATGTGCTTTTTATGGGGAAAAGATACAGGCTGATAAGTTAAAGGAGCCCGATATTG
>CBFGJR010000150.1:0-2153 GCA_965649145.1 Caldifarciminota bacterium
AAGTTTAAGGTTTGGGTCATCACTTACATTGTAAACCTGTGAAAGACCGGTGAGACCAGGTCTAACTTGCAGGCGCTTTTCAAATCCAGGAATCATTTTCTCTAACAGCTTTTGCTCCTCAACTGCAAGGGCTTTTGGTCCAACAAAACTCATATCGCCTTTAAGGATACTTATTAAACTTGGAAGCTCATCCATTGCCGTGCGTCTCAAAAATTTACCCACCCTTGTAATTCTCGGGTCATTTTCTTCTGTCCATACACCCATCTTATCTGCATTCTTAACCATAGTCCGAAATTTGATGATATTAAATTCTTTTCTATTCTTTCCCATTCGCCTTTGTCTGTAAAAAATTGGTAGTCCATCTGTGAGCAATATAAGTAAAGAAAAAAGGAGCCACAAAGGTAGTGAAATAATTATTCCTAAAAGGGAAAGTGTAAAATCAAAGGGACGTTTGAGAAAGAGAAGTTTCATTATTTCAAATAGAATTTTTAGGTTTATATAAAAATTGTGGTATTTTACGGAGTTTTTTTAAAAGAACAGGAAAAAAATTATTTCCAAGTCCATTTATCTTCCATGCCCTGTAGTCCTCCAGTGTTTGGTAAATGATATTTTTCAAACTTTTATTACTCTTACCTCCCCACCTCATTTTTACAAGGACTTCAGGAATGTAATATGCTTTTATTTTGTATTTTTCAAGAAATCTGAGCATCAATTCATAATCAGAGGAAATCTTAAAATCAGTGTTAAATCCACCGTATTTATCATAAACCCATTTTTTAACAAAAAATGTAGGATGGGGGGGATGCAATCCATATTTAAAACTTCCTTCTTTGAATTCTGAGGACTTCCAGTACCTAATTACTTTATTTATGTTATTTTTATCAACATACAAAAGATCACCATAACAACTATCAACATCATATTTTATAAATACATCAATCACTTTTTCTAAAACAGTCTCGGAAGCATAAATATCATCAGCATGCAAGAATCCTATTATATCGCCTGTTGCTAATTTGAATCCTTTATTCAGGGCATCATAAATACCATTGTCTGGCTCTGAAACCACTTTTGCAATATTATTCTGGTGTTTTTTTATTATTTCGAGAGTTCCATCCCTTGACCCACCATCCACAATGATGTGTTCAATATTGCGATATGTCTGAGATTGCACACTCATTATACAATCCTCAATTGTGTCTCTTTTATTTAAAACCGCTGTAATTATTGAAATTAGCATCTTTAAAATTTCATTCAATAATCCTCTTTCTAATTTCCTTTGCCGGGATACCTTGATAAATTGTGTACGGTTCTGTGTCATGAGTAATGACACTACCTGCTGAGATTACTGAATGGTTCTTGAGTTTAACTCCTGGACAGATCACTGCCTTTGCACCAATCCAGACACCATCTTCAATTATTACAGGTTCAATCATTAAGTCAAAGGTAACTTTTTTATAATTGTGATTTCCTGTCATTATATATGCACCCTGAGAAATGCAAACATTATTTCCAATCTTGACTTCGGTTAAATTGTCAATCCAAACACCTTCGCCTATCCAGACATTATTACCAATCTCTAAAAACCACGGATATTTGATTTTTACATTTGGTTTTATTACAATACCTTTTCCAGCCTTTGTCCCAAAAATTTTTAATAATGTAATTTTTAAAGATGAAGGGAATGGGAAGCGAGTAGATATGAAAAGCATTTCAACAATATACCAGAGCATTCTTTTTATAAAACCACCCGGCTTATACCACTTATTAGAAAATTTACTCAAATCAACCTGTTTCACTTCTGCTTCAACCCTGATAAAAATTCATCAATGATCTCCCGAATAGGTCGTTTCTCCTCTCTTGCTCTTTTTTCAATTTCATAGATCTTTGTATCCACTAAAAACCGATACCAGAAGCCCTGGAGGAAATGGAAGATTAACCCTTCCATGCCATCAAGGAAGCCAAATTTAAAAATATATCTATAAATGAAATAAAAAAATGGTCTAAGGAATAAGGGAAGTCTATTATAAACTTTTTCTTTAAGCCACCGTTTTTTTTCTGTTTTACTGCCTCTTATGTTAGCAACAGTATCAATTCTTTGTATCCTGTATTTCTGTGTCAAATACTCAACTGCCTCCCGTGTAGAATAATTA
>CBFGJR010000151.1:0-2108 GCA_965649145.1 Caldifarciminota bacterium
AGAAAAATTTTTTTATAAATTGTTGGAACAAAATGGATAAATTTATTTGATTCTAAATAAAAATTTTTGAATTTATCAAGTAAAATATAATATTTATCTTTTATATCAGGTTCAAAAACATAAAGAACTTTCATATTTTAATTATAATACAGGAAAATGACAAATTCTGTCAATTATTTATGAGCAATCACTTCTATTTCTATCAATGCATTTTTTGGAAGTTCTTTTACAACTACAGTAGTTCTTGCAGGATAAGGTTCTTTAAAATAATTTGAATATATTTCATTAACTTTTTGAAAATCTTCTATGTTTTTCAAGAAAATTGTTGTTTTTAAAATATTATCCATAGAAAGTCCTTTAGATTCCAGAATATTTTTAATATTTTCAAATATTTGTTTTGTTTGTTCCTCTATCCTTTCTTTTAATTCACCTTTTTCAGGGTCTATCCCGATTTGACCTGAAAGAAATATGAATTTATCAAATTCAATACCCTGGGAATACGGTCCTATTGGTTTTGGTGCATTAGGAGATAGTAGGCTCTTCTTTCTTTTTTCTTCCCTTTTTTCTTTTTTCCTTTTCTGTTTCAATTTTTTCTTTTGCCTTTTCATATTTCCTCCTGAATTTTTCAACTCTTCCCATTGTATCAATTATCTTTTCCCTTCCTGTATAAAAAGGGTGGCATTTTGCACATATCTCAACCCTTATTTCCTTTTTTATTGATTTTGTTTTTACTTCATTCCCGCACGCACATTTTATAATTGCATCAACATATTCAGGATGAATTTTTGCTCTCATATTCCCTCCAATTTAGTTTTTAATTATAAAGTAAAATTATTATTTTTAAAAAAGAAGTTTATTTTATTACCTTTTCACAAGTGTAAAATCTATATTTTTCTTCTTTTTAATGATACAAATATTCCAAAAAAGCATAAAATACTGAATATTAAAAATGAAACCTTTGAACTTTTTAAAAATAAATGAAAATTTTCAGGGAATGTTAAAAACATACCAAAGGAGGCAACTTTTCCAGGTTCTATTTTATCAGATATTCTTCCTGCAAATGGAAATGCTTTTTCTGGTCCAAATTTTTTTATAAAAGCAATAGCAAGTTCATCTTCTGGAGAAAGAGATTTTCTTTTCCTTTTTTCAATGAATTCCTTAAATTCACGCATTTTACCCTTTTCAAACCACATACTATAACATACAGGACAAATAAATATGCCTTCAATTTTTAAAACTGGATTTATAAATTTCCTCATATTCTTTTTACATACAGGACATTTTGGCACACCATGATGAATTTGATACTCAATTACTTCTCTTTCATCTATTTTTAATACAATTTTTTTATCTACTGAATACGCTCCTCCCCTTGGAAAGAATAAACCACCACAATATTCACATCTTTTAATATCCAAATTTTTCCCGGTTCCATTTTTTATTTCATAATTTTTTAAAATATTTTCATCAAAAGGACAATTAAGTTCTTGTGGCACATTAATTTCAAATCCTTTATGTATTTTATCTAAGAAAAGAGTTGCAATTAAAGATTTTACTCTTTTCTCTTCTTTTGATAATTTTTCTATCTCTGAAAGTGCTAATTTTATCGTCTTACCAGGGATAAAAAGACCTTTACATTTTTTACAGTGAAAGGCAGATGAATTGAGGGGAAAGAGCCGATGAGTAAATTCAATCATATCTGAATCACAATTCAGGCAGGGGATTTTATATTCTTTCTCCTCTTTTTGAGTAATTAAATCAATTTTTGTAATCCTTTCAAATTCATATTTATCAAAAAATATTCCGCTACACTCAGCACAATAATCTATTTCTATATCTATAACCTTTGTTTTTAATAATTCTCCATGTCCCCAGGGGCATCTTCTTTTTTTCATTTTAAAAACTTGAGTAATAGGTCCAGAGCATTTTTTGCATCATTTGCTTCAACACCTGTATCAATTTTCCATGGAACTTTAATTTTTATTAAAGGTTTATTGAGTTTGGCGCAAATCGCAAGTTCCATCAATGTTCCATATTCACCATCAATGGCAATAATTCCATCACTGGATTTTACTATTATTATATTTCTCGCCATCCCCATTCCAGTA
>CBFGJR010000152.1:0-2099 GCA_965649145.1 Caldifarciminota bacterium
TTTTAAAGGAATATGCAGAAATCCCGGAAAATACGAGAAATATCCTTGATATATTAAAAGAAGTTAAAGAAGAGTTTTGTGAAGAAATTTTAAGAAAAGGAAAAATTGTTGATTTTCTTTTATTCAAGGAGTTAAAAAGGATTGATTTTGAAGTGTCTTTCAAAAAGGTAATATTTGCTGGATTTTATGCTATTTTACCTTTAGAGGAGATTTTTATCAAAAAGGTTATGGAAAAATGTGAAACTAAGATGATTTTTCTTATGACGAGAGAAAATGAAGCGATATTTAAATTTCTTAAAAGAAACGGGTTCAGTTATAAAATAATTGATTCGGAATTGAAAAAGTCTCAGATAAATTTTGTTAAATTAAATGATTTTTATACTCAATCAATATTTGTGAGGGAGAAATTAAAGGAGTTTTTAAAAGAGGGGGACCCAACAAAAATAGGGATAGTTTTACCTGAGTCTTTACATCTTGAGTCTCTTATTGGCGAGATTGGTACTGATATTGATTGTGATTTTAATGTAAGTATGGGTTATTCTTTTGCTTTAACTCCCTTTTATTCTTTAATAAAAAGTTATTTTGAGTTAAAGAAAAGCTCAAAAAATGGAGAATTTTATTTTAATTTACTTTTTAACTTTTTATATCAAACCCTTATTGTTTCTTTTTTCAATGAAGAAGTTTTAAGAGTTGAGGAAAAGGTAAAAAAATTAAATAAGGACAAGGGTAAGGTTTATTTTTCCTTTAGTGATATTTTTGAGGAGAGCTTTTCAAGTGATTTTATTAAGTTACTTAATTTAGTTTTTGAAGAGGTAAGAAGGATTTCTGATTTTGTGGAAAAGTTTAGAGAAATTTTGATTATATTGAGTCAGAAAGTAAAAACAGGTAAAAATACCTTACTTAAAATTTTTATTGATGAGACTTTTGAGTTATTTAACAGACTTGTTGAGACAGAAATTAAAGATGAAGAGTTTGAGATAGAGGATCTTGCAAAGATTGTTTTATTTTATTTAAAAAATGAGATGATTCCTTTAAAGGGTAACCCTTTAAGAGGGTTTCAAATTTTGGGTGTTCTTGAGTCAAGACTTATTCCTTTTGAGAAAGTTTTTTTCCTTGATTTAATAGAAGGGGTATATCCAAAGATTTATAAGTATGATCCTCTTTTGCCTGAGAGTTTGAGAAAACTTTTGAATTTGCCTTCTTATAAAGAAAATGAGGCAATTTATGCCTATAACTTTTATCAGTTAGTGGAAAATGCTTCTGTTGTGTATTTATTGTTTTATGAAGGAGAAAAGGATAAAGATTTTTCAGAATCGCGTTTTTTTCAAAGACTTTTATGGGAAAAAGAAAAAATGAAAAAAAAAGTTTTGTATGATGAAATTCCCTTTTATGGTTATACTCCAAAATTGAGTAAGGAGAGGAGGAAGGTAATTGATAAGGATGAAGGGATAATGGAGATTTTAGATTTTAAAAGAAGGGAGGGTTTTCATGTAACTGAAATAGATGAATATTTAAGATGTCCTTTTAGGTTTTATGAAGTTGTGATTTTAAAAAATATAGAGGAAGAGAAGGTAGAGGAGGATGTAGAAAGTAGAGCACTCGGTGAATTTTTGCACAGAGTAATGGAGGAATTTTACAAGGAGAATTTTTTTGGGAAAAAAGTTGATTGGAGTAATAATTTAAAGGAGAGATTTTTAAGTTTTTTAAGTGAAAAATTTGATGATTTTTTTGGAAGGGAGAGGGGTACTTTATGGTTAAGGAAGGAGTATTTAATTTTGAAGATGGGTAAATTTATAGATAAAATATCTAAGGATGAAAAGAATAGAATTTTGAAGGAGGTTGAAGTTAAGGTTGAGGAGGAGATAGATATTGGGAATCTTACTGTGAAGATAAAAGGGAAGATTGACAGGATAGATGAGTATGGTAATTATTTAAGGATTGTTGATTATAAAAGTTCAAAGGGTAATTTAGGTTTACCTTATGTGCCCTCAAGTTTTGAAGATAGGAGGAATATTTTTGAAGATGTAAAGAGCATTCAGGTTCCCTTTTATGCCTTTATAGAGAGGAAAATAAAAGGTGATGATATAATAAAGGAAGGC
>CBFGJR010000153.1:0-2072 GCA_965649145.1 Caldifarciminota bacterium
GTGAGAGATATTTTTGGAACTTCAAGCCATTTATATGAAGGGAGTGGAGGTAATTACTATTTTGTTCAGAGTTTTAATCCAAAAACTCCTCTTGTGTTTTTTACAATAACTTACAATTTTAATAATTTTAAATATGAAAGAGAAAAAAGAAAAGAAGGTGAGGAAAGGGAACCTTTAGAAGAAATTGAGTTTTAAAAGAAATTTAATGTTTAAATTTTTTATAATTAATTTATGATTATTTTTCTTTTTGCAATTCTTTTTCCTGAAAGAATAATTGCACCTCAAGCTATAATGGGTTCCCACCTTTCAACCCTTAACTCTCCTTTATCTATCTTTTATCAACCTGCTCTTATTCCTGATGAATTTTCCTTTGCTTTTTCCTATACAAGACCTTATGAAGGTTTACCCCTCAATTCCTTTGAATCCGCCTTTTCCTTTCCACTTCTTAAATTTCAGTGGGCTCTCGGATTTTCCTATTTTGGTGAGGATATATATAAGGAAAATTCCTTGCTTTTGGGCTTAAATTATAAAAATTCCCTTTTTTCTCTTGGCACAAGTTTTAAGTTACTTTCCCTTAATATTCCTGAAGTTATTACTTATAATGAACCTACTTTTGATTTAGGAGCTGTTTTTTATTTTCCCTTTGATATAAAAATTGGTGCTTTTACAAGAAATATATATAGAAGTAAAAAATATAAAGGAGATATCCCTTCTCTATTTGCCCTTTCTTTCGGAGTAACCAATGAGGCTCTTTTATTTTTCTTTGATTTTATTTCAGAAGAAAATCATCCTTTTACTTACAGTATAGGTTTTAAAATGCCCTTGATATCTTCTTTCTATTTAAAAGGCGGATTAAGAAGTGGAGAAAAAACCTTTGGCGCTGGATTTGGAGTATCTTTAAAGTTTTTAAACTTAGAAGGATTTTATAGAGTTCACCCATTTTTAGGTTATTCCTTTGCCTTATCCCTTTCATTTTATAAAGAATAAATTTGAAAAAATTAGCAAATTTTACAGAATTTTTAGAAGGTTCAATTTTTAAAAACACTTTTGAATATTTCTTAAAAAAAGATACTGAGTTTTATGTAGTTGGTGGTGCTATAAGAGATTTTCTATTAGGAGAAAAAGAAATTAAAGACCTTGATATATTAATCTCCTTTAACCCTTCTGAGATTATAAATGACCTTTCAAAAAAGATAGGGGGATACCCCTTTCTACTTGACAGGGAAAGAAAAGAGTGGAGGATTGTTTTAAATAATAACTTTACCCTTGATATAGGTGAAATTGAAAAAGATATCGAAACCGACCTTTTAAACAGGGATTTTACAATAAATTCAATGGCAATAAAGTATCCTGAAGAAATTTTAATAGACAGGTTTAATGGTTTAAAGGACATAAAAAAGAAATTGATAAGAGTTTTTAAAAAAGAAAATTTAATAAAGGATCCTTTGAGAATGCTAAGAGCATTTAGGTTCATGGCAATACTTGGATTTGAAATAGAAGAAAATACTTTTAATTTTATAAAAGCAAATAAGGAAAAAATCTTAGAATCAGCAAAGGAAAGAATAATGAGAGAACTTTATATAATTTTTTCAGAGGGTAAAAGAATTTATGAAACTCTCTTAAAAATGAAAGAATCTGGCTTACTTTTTGTTATAATACCAGAATTAAAAGATATGGAGGGCTGTTTACAGGTTTATAAGGATAAATCCCTTGATATCCTTTTCCATACATTAAACTGTGTATATTATCTTGAAAGATTTTATAGAAACTATAAAAGGACTTTCTTTAAAAAATATGAAAAAGAGTTAAAGGAAATTTTTGATATTGAAAACAGAGTTTTGTTATTTCTTTCAATAATTTTTCATGATATAGGTAAACCTTTGACTAGAAGCTTAGAAGATAATAGAACAAGGTTTATAGGTCATGATAAAGTAGGTGCAAACATTGCTTACAGTTGGGCTAAAAATTTAAGGTTTTCAGAGAAATTTGCTAAAAAGCTCAAAATTATGGTTCTTTTTCATATGTATCCCCATCTATTGGGAAAAGAGGAAGAACTCACGAGAAGGGCTCTT
>CBFGJR010000154.1:0-16009 GCA_965649145.1 Caldifarciminota bacterium
AATTCATTACCATCTTTTGCAAAACTTAAATTCAAACATGCATTTGAGTTAACACCAAAATCCTTACTTATGATAATTTCCCCTTCATAAACTTCTTTCCCGTCAAGATATTTCTTGCTCATTTTAAACGGTAGCTCATAAGTTAAAAGGAAGGAAAAATCAATAAATGTGAATTTTTTAATTCTCGCTTGAAGTGAAAATGCTACTGCTTCCATAAACGGGGAAATTTCCTCTTGAGTTATAACATGACCTTTACCGAACTTTGCAAAATGGGTGTGAACATCAAACATAATGTAATCTGTAATACCATAGGATATTCCAGGAGTCAATTCCCAATGATCTAAATCTGGATTATTTTTATTTTCCACATAGTAATCATAATGGAAATGGAATACCTTTTGATTCCTTGGTGCAGTTGAATATGAATCCATCTCTATGTATTCCATCGCATGATGAGAATATAAGAGAGTTCCCATCATACTTACTATCAGCATCACCCAAAGTGCTTTCTTCATATTTCACTCCTTTTATTACTTTTTTAAAAAAAAGTGTTACGATATATTATAACATAAAAAATGTAAAGAAGTCAAGTGAAACAGTAAATTTATATTCTTCTTATATTTTTAATTTGTTCCTTTAAAATTTCTCTTGCTTTTAAAAATGTTTCTATATAATCCTCTTGCCTATAATCTGGATAAGTATAATGAAATGTATGAAAATTGCCCTTTTTAAAATAAAGGGTTACTTCTGCAAAAATTCCTTTACCAAGATATATTCTATGGGAATAATCTTTTTTTGAAGACAGAACAATTTTTGAAAGGTCAACATAACCCGGGTCTATATTCACTTTTCTTTTCCCTTCTTCCTTAAATTCTTCTTCAATTTCCATTGTTTTAGTCTTTACTTTGACAATTTCATCTGGCATTATCAAATCTTTAAAGAAATAGAATTTCTTTTTTAAATTTTTTCCCATCTCTTCCTCGTAATAAGTAGTATTATCAAAGTCAAAATTTTGGCTTTCAAAATCTATCTTCCCGAATTTTTCCTCAAGTATTTCTTTAACTTTTTCAAATAAGTCCATCTTATTTGTGAATACTGCCGTAAAGAGTTTTACAGGATTTGGCTTTTTATATTTTTTCTCCATCACATACTTTCACACATAAGCCGCAGATATACTGTGAACCAAACCCGTATTTTTTTGCGAACTCTTTAAGTTTTTCAAGGCATTTTTTCATATCATAATCTTTATAACTCTCCCCAATTGCTTTTGCAGGGCATATCTCTATACATTTTCTACAGGATTTGCATTCCCCTTCAATTGGTTTATCTGTTTTAAGTGGCATATCCGTTAATACTGTTGAAAGTCTTATCTTTGCTCCCCTTTCAGGATGCACTATTAAGTTGTTTCTTCCTATCCATCCCATTCCCGCCTTTTTTGCAACCATTTTATGAGAAAGGTGAGCCCTTTGTTTTTCCCAGTCAATAATCTGCGATGCAGGTACTGGAAATGCTTTATATCCCATTTCTTTTATCTTAAATGAGATTTTTAAACTTACCCTGTCAAGATAATAGTTCAAATTTTTATAATGATGTAAGTATATTCTATTTGGGTGGTCTTCTAAAGTGTTTAAAATTTCTTCAAGCACAATTGCTGCTATTGATATTCCGTATTTGAGATATTTTATTTTCTCATAAGGGAGATAATCAAAATAGGGAATTAAATCTTCTATTTCACATACTTTAAAATCAAAGATTCCTTCTTTTAATGCAAATTCTTTTAAAAATACATAATTTTCTTCTTTCTCCATAATTTTAAATTATATTTCATAAATTCTTTAATTTTCAATTGATATTTAACATTTAATTTCTTTAAAATATTACATGATATTCCAGATAATCAAAAGAGATGGGGAAGCAAGATATGGAATTTTAACCACAAAGTCAGGAAAGGTGGAAACCCCTCTTTTTCTTCCTGTTGCCTCACAGGGCACTGTTAAAACAATGCCTCCTCATGTTTTAAAAAAAATTGGTATAAAAGCAATCATAACAAATGCATATCATCTCCATTTAAGACCAGGAGAAGAGACGATAAAGAAAATGGGAGGGATTCATAAGTTTATGAATTTTAGTGGTGTAATATTTAGTGATTCAGGAGGTTTTCAGGTTTATTCCCTTTCTGAGTTAAAGAAGGTGAAGGAAGAAGGGATAGAGTTTAAATCCCATATTGATGGTAGAAAAATATTTTTTACACCAGAAAAGGTTATAGAGATTCAGATTGATCTTGGAACAGATGTAATGATGACCCTTGATGAATGTCCACCTTATCCTGTTACCTATGAATATGCAAGGGAATCTCTTGATTTAACAATTAAATGGGCTTTTAAGTCAAAGGAATTTTTTGATAAAGAGTTTAAAAATAAAAAAATAAGACCTTTAATTTTTGGAATAGGGCAGGGGAGTATTTATAAGGAGTTAAGGATAAAGGGGATTGAAAAATTGAAAGAATGTAATTTTGATGGATATTGTATAGGTGGACTTGCGGTTGGTGAGCCAAAAGAGGAAAGGGAAAAAATTATTTTAGAGATTATAAATTATTATCCAGAAGAAAAACCAAGATATCTTATGGGGGTTGGCTATCCAGAAGATATTTTTTTTGCAGTTAAGAATGGGATAGATATATTTGATTCTGTTCTTCCAACAAGGAATGCAAGGACAGGGCTTATTTTTACTTCTTATGGTAAAATAAGGATAAGGAATGCAAGGTATGCAGAAGACCCTTTGCCTTTAGACCCTGATTGCAGTTGTTATGTTTGCAGGAATTTTTCAAGGGCTTATATAAGACATCTATTCTCTGCAGAAGAATATCTTGGCCTTTACCTTTCAACCTATCATTCTTTATTCTTTTATTCAAAATTTATGAAAAATATTAGGGAGGCTATAAAAGAAGGAAGACTTATGGAGTATGAGAACAAATTCTTTGAAAAGTATAAATTAGAAGAGGAATGACATATCCTTCTTATATTGAAATTTATAAAAAGGGTGAATTAGAAAGAAGGGTTATTAAAGGGTTTGATTATCTTAAAAAATGTATTGTATGTCCGAGGGGTTGTAAAGTAAATAGATATGAGGGCAAAAAGGGTGAATGTAAAACAGGTAGATTTGCGATTGTCTCTTCTTTTGGTCCACATTATGGTGAAGAAGAGCCACTTGTTGGAAGGTATGGAAGTGGAACCGTATTTTTCTCAGGATGTAACCTCCATTGTGTTTTCTGCCAGAATTACGAGATAAGCCAGCTTGTAGAGGGTAAAGAGGTTGACCCTTTTACACTTGCAGAAATTTTCTTAGAGGTTCAAAGGATGGGGTGCCACAATTTAAACTTAGTTAGTCCAACCCATGTAGTTCCACAGATTCTTGAAGCACTTTTAATTGCAATCCCGAAGGGTTTAAGGATTCCGATTGTTTATAATTCTGGTGGCTATGACTCTCTTTTAATTCTAAAACTACTTGATGGTATTGTTGATATCTATATGCCTGATATGAAATATTCAGATTCGGAAATTGCTCAAAAATATTCAGAGATTAAAAATTATTTTGAGGTTTCAAAAAAAGTTTTAAAGGAAATGCACAGGCAGGTTGGTGACCTTATAATAGAAAACGGGATTGCAAAAAGGGGGCTTTTAATAAGACATCTTGTTTTGCCAAATAAACTTGCTGGCTCTTTTAAAGTTCTTGATTTTATTGCAAAGGAAATCTCTATAAACTCTTTTATAAATATAATGGATCAATATAGACCATGCTATAAAGCCTATTCCTTTAAGGAACTTTCAAGAAGGATTACTTACGAGGAATATGAAGAGGTTGTTAAATACGCAAAAAAATTAGGTTTTAAAAGGGGGTTTCCTTTTGACCATGGTAGAAATAGACGGTTCCTTTGGTGAAGGTGGTGGACAAATTTTAAGATATGCCCTTGTTTATTCACTTTTAAAGAAAGAGCCTTTCAGAATTTTCAATATAAGGAAAAAAAGACCGAATCCGGGATTAAAAGCGCAGCATTTGAATATCTTAAAGGCTTTAAAAATGATAACTGATTCGGAAGTAAAAGGCGACGCTCTTGGTTCACTTGAAGTTGAATTTAAACCTGGAAAAATTTTAGGAGGCAAAATCTTTCTTGATTTTCAGACTGCTGGTAGTATCCCCCTTTTCCTTCAAACAATCTTACCTGTTGGTATCTTTTCAAAAAACCCTCTCTTTCTTCATTTAAAGGGTGGAACAGATGTAAAAGGAGCAATGACCTTTGACTATTTTGAAAATGTTATATTAAGAATAGTTTCAAAAATTATAGAGGATATTGATATAAAAATTTTAAGAAGGGGTTATTATCCAAAGGGTGGTGGTGAAGTAAAAATATATTTAAAGGGCAAAAATTCTTTATCCGATTTTAAAGATTTAAATGAACTCAGGAAATTTTTGAAAGAAAATTTAAATTTAAATTTTGAAAGGGGAAAGGTATTAAAAATAAATGGTCTTATCTCTTCTTCAAATTCTCTTAAAGAAAAGAGAGTTTGTGAAAGAATAAAAGAAAAAGCAGAAAATATTTTAATAAGCAAAGGGTTTAGGGATTTTCATTTTAAATATTCCTATGAAGAATCACTATCACCTGGTTGTAGTTTTACAATATGGGTGCAGCTAGAAGGAAATGGCTTAATAGGGAATGATATACTATGTGAAAAAGGTGTTCCAGCAGAAAACCTTGCAGAAATTTGTGTTAATGATCTTCTTGATATGGTTTTGAAAAATTCGGTTGATTATCATTTATCAGATAATTTAGTTTTATGGCTCTCACTTGCAGGAGGTAAGATAGTTATTGATAAAGAGACAGAACATTTTAAAACAGCAGTTTTTGTTGCAAGAAAGTTTTTAAATTTTGATCTTAAAAAAGAAGGGAATAGTATCTTCTTTTCAGTGAATATTTAAAAATTTTTTCATGTGAATTCTTAAAAGTCCAAGATTTATTTCCTTGAAAGATATTGATAGAAAAATTTCTTTGTTATGAGCAAGGGTAACAAGATGTGTTTCTGTAAATATATAAAAAATTTTTGGAAGATTTTCTTTATTTTTTATGATAAAATCAATAAGTCCTTTATAATACTCTTTATCTTTTGTAAATGTTGATTCTCTATAAACTTCCTCCCCATTTTCATCAAAAATATAAACCCCCCTTATCCCAGGGATTTTAACTATTTTTTCAATATCATTAAATCTATTCATTTTATTTTTTCAAGACTTTTCATTATCCAGGTTGCTTCTGGAAATTTTGTGGTTTCTTTAAATTTTATTTCTCTCCATTTTGCATTCTTTTTGATGTAAAGTGAAATATTTTTATCCTCTACTATCATTTTTTCTGGTTTACCAAGTTTTAACCCTTTTAAGAAAAAATTAAGTGTCTCTTCCATTTCTTTAAATGGAAATATATTCATTTCTTTTATATTTTCAACTTCCTTTCTTTCTTTAAGAAATTCCTTTTCCTTTATTTCTATCTTTTCTTCAAAATATATCTTTTCTAATTTTTCAAATTTTTCTTTAAGTTTCTTATATTTTTCAGTTTCCCCTTTTCCTTCTGCTATTTTCATCCAGAGCTGGATTGCTCTTTTACTCAATGGCATATCCTTTAAATAATCTTTTAAAAGCGTTTCAGCTTCTTCATAGAGATAATGATTTATGTATTCTTCAATCAAATCTAAAATTAAAGTGGATTTTGGATCATAAATAAGTTTTTCTTCCATTAGAATATACTCCTTTTTGTATCAGTTGTAAAAATGAGTTTCCTTAAAATTGAAATCATATTTTCCATTTCCTCTTTCATCCTTCCTGTTGCATTTTTTAAACCTCTTTCCATTACTTGTATTGCTCCAAGGAGATCTCCAAGTTTTATTCTAACAAATCCAAGTCCGTAATAACCAAGAGGATTTTCTGGATCTCTTTTTATTACTTCATAATACTCTTGGGCAGCAAGTCTATATTTTTTCTGAATATAATAAATATCTCCTAAAGCAAGATGGGCCATAAGAAAATCAGGGTTTAAAGAGAGTGTTCTTAAAAGAAAAGTCTCTGCTTCTAAATGTTGTCCATTTTTAGCAAATTCTCTTGCTTTAATAAAAAGTTCCTGTGCTTTCTTTTTCTTTATCTCTTCTTCAAATTTCTTTACTTCTTTAACTTTTAAAATTCCTTTCTCAATAAGATCACATATTTTTCTTGCAGCTTTTAAAGCACTTTCTTTTGAAAGTGAGATTATCTCTGATACATTTCTATTTCCATCAACTAATGAAAGGATTTTCCACTCAAGGGCATCAAGGCTTAAAGTTTCATTTTCCTTTTTTAACCATTCATCTGAAAGTGAAGGAACAAAGGAAAAATCAGGTATCTTCTTTACAATTTCCGACCATTCATCTATTTTTCTTGAACTTTCAAGGATGATATCCTGGGTAGAAAATTCCAAATCTGTTTCAAGGATTTTTTGTTCTTCCATTTCAGTGAATGTAAAATTTCCTTCTTTAAATTGTAAAATGTAAAACATTCTATCCAGAACAAGTTTCATTACGAGTTTTTTAATTATTTCTTTATTTAAATTTTCCTTTAAACTTATTTCAAGGACCTTTTCCTCTTTTTCAAGGGAATACAGGATTTTCTCTATTTGAATGGTTAAAATTCCCGTTTTTTTAATTTCTTCTCTTAAAATGTTTCTGTTTAAATCTTCTATAAATTTAATATTTCCGTTTCTCAAAAATATTTTAAAATTTTCACCATCCGCCTGGATTTCTATTATTCCGGATTTTTTGTTCATATAAAGAAGCTGAAGGAAGTCAGCAATTGAAAGTTCCTTTAAATTCCCCTGAATAGGCATTATTCTATATCTCTTTTCAAAAGGTTTAAAAAGCTTAATGTTGTTTTAATATATTCTCCTGCTTTCTTCCCAATCTTTGTATTTGGCTCCATTTTTGCTACTTTTTCCCAGTGGTAAATTGCCTCCTCATATTTTCCCTGAAGCGCATATAAAATTCCCATATAATAATGGGCTGGTGAGAGCCAGAAGCTCTTTTTTATTGATTCTTCTAAATAGGATATTGCTTCTTTATATTTTCCTTCCTTTATCAGTATTTCGGCTTTTAAAAGGAAAGCATAAGGATTTTGTTTTTCTCTTATTAATAATTCTTCACAAAGTCTTTTTGCACTCTCTACTTCACCTGTATGTAAATATACCTTTGAAAGATAATATTCTGCCATTTTATTAAAAGGCTCTTTTTCTAATATTTTTAAAAAAGTTTTTTTAGCAGCTTCAAACCTCCTTGTTTTTAAAAGCAATTTACCAAATTTAAGCAAAACCTTTGTATCATCTTTTTTAAACTCAAAAAGTTTACTTATTATTTTAAGAGCCTCCACATACTCTTCCTTTTTTTCTTTTATCTCTGATAAAAGTAGCATCTTTTCGTAATAAAAAATTCCTTCTCCCTTTATTTCTGCAAGTTCCCTTTCTGCTTCGTTAAATCTTCCTGTGTTTATATATATCTCTGCAAGTTTGAGTATTATCCTTGGGTCATGGATTTCTTTTCTTAAATTTATGAAAATATTTTCAGCAGCTTCATAAAATCCTAATTTATAATAAATTTCACCAAGAAGATAATTCACTTCAAAATCTTGAGGATAAATTTTTTTTGCTTCTTCTATTAATTTTTGTGCTTCCTCGTAGTTATTTTCTTCCATATACTTTTTTGCTTTTTCAATTTTTATTTTTAAGTCTTTTATTTCCTCCTTTTTGACAACTTGCTCTGGGAAATAAGGGATTCCTCTTGGAGAGCCTGCTATGGCAAGTAAGAACACTTCACCCTTTTCCATTTTTTTAGGTTTTATATTTTCCATTTCTTTAATCTTTTCTTCCTCACCTTTAATTGAATAAATTTTTTTCATACAGGATAAAAGTAAGAAATTATCAGGGAAAATTTCAAGACAATTTTTTATCATTTTTTCTGCTTCTTGCAGTTTACCTTTTTCAATCAGTATTTTTGCGTAATTATAGATTATCACAGGATCTGTATAGTAAAGTTCGGTTATTTCTGCAAGATTTTTTTCTGCTTCCTCTTTTTTCCCCTGCAATATTTTTAAAAAGGAAAGGTTATAAAGAGGTATTAAAAAACCTTCTTCACTTTCATATGCCTTTTTAAGAAGTATTTCTGCTTCTTCCTCTTTATCCGGAATAAGTAAAAGAGCATAATTATTAAGAGCATAAGGATAATTCTGTATGCTTTCCCATATTTTTTTGCTCCTTTCCTTAAAACCTTTTAAAAGCAAAACACACGCTGTCATATTCCATGTATGGAAATCTTTAGGATTTATTTTCTCTAAAGTAGAAAGAGCCTCATCGTAATTTTCTTCAAGGATCTCTATTTCTGCTTTAAGTTTTAGTGCCTCTCTTTCATCTGGCTTTTCTTCAAGAGCCTTGTTAAGTTCTCTTAACGCATCCTTAAGCAAAAGTTTATTTTTATAAACCTGTGCCATTTCAAGCCTTGATTTAAATGTGAGTATTTTTTCCTTTATTTTTATTCCCATCGCTTCTTTAAGTTCTTCTTCCGCGGATATCTTTTCTTCCTCAATTTCTATTAATCCTTTTATATCTGCAATATAAGGATTTAATTCCTTTGCTTTTATTGCTTCATCAAGTGCTTCTTCTATTAATCCCATTTCACCTAATGCAAAGGAGAGGAAAAGATGCGCTTCTGCTGATTCAGGATTCACTTTTATTGCATTTTTTAAATATTTTATTGCTATTTCGTATAATCCCATACTGTAGTAGATTTCACCCATACTTTTTAATATTTCTTCATCCTCTGGATTTATTTTATATGCTCTCTTAAAAGTGGCAAGGGCTTCTTGCAAGAGTCCCATTTTTTTCTTAACAGTACCAAGTCCTTTTAACGCTTCAATATTGTTTGGATCCTTTGTTATTACATTTTTATATTCAGTCATCGCCTCGGTGTACCTACTTATATGTAAATAGGCTTCTGCAAGTTTTATCCTTGTTTTTAAATTTTCAGGATCCTGCATTACTTCCCTTAAAGGTTTTTCAATATAATCTTCTATTTTACCTGTTCTTTTTAAAATTATTATTAAATTTCGTTGAGCGATCTTAAAATCGGGATTTATTTCAAGAGCCCTTTTAAGTTCCAAAATCGCATCTTCCACAAGTCCCCTATTAAAAAAAACAATTGCAAGATTATTATGAGAAGAAGGGTCTTTTGGATCTATTCTCTCTCCAAATTTTTTAAGTATTTTAATTTCTTCTTCTTTTATATTCATTCTATCATTTCTTTAAGTTTATTTGTTAAAACTATTATTCCACTTTCATCAGGTAAAAAGAAGAAGTTAAATGTAATTTTTGGTCCGTTCTCTACAAAGAAAGTGCTTTTTATACATAAGGCAAATTCTTCATAACACTCTATACTTAAAATAGCAGATGTAACAATTGCCTTTGTCATATCAATTTTCAAAAATGGTACAGATGGTAAAGCTAAAAGGTTCAAGAATTCTGATAGGGATGTCATATAAGAGCCCGTTACTATATTTGTTATTTCTTTCAAAGCGGATTCTTCATTCTCTCCTATTTCTTTAATATCCTCCTCCATCATTAAAGAAAGAAACTTTTTTGCCTCTTCATCTTTTATTAATAAAAGTACTAGTCCTGTTAGGTCACCTAAAAAATACTGTAATACACCTATAGCGAGATAATTTTCCTTCATTATTTGATTAAATATTTCTTCTGATTTGCCTATGAAAACATCCGGTGGATGCATAAATATCTTTCTTTTAATCATTTGAGATAAAGAGGTAGCAGCATGACCTGCGCCTATATTTGCTACTTCTTTTATTCCATCAATATAGAATGGACTCAAATCCTTTAATTTCATTATCCTCCCTTTTTAATAAGTGAAACTGGATCTATTATAAAATAAGGTTTACCATCTTCTAAGATTGTTCCTCCTGTAATATAAGGGATTCTCATAAAAATTTCACTGAGATTTTTTACAAAGACATCCTGTTGAGAAATTATTTTATTCACAAGGAGCATAAAACTTATATCTTCTCCCTCTATTACAATTCCTTCTTTAAATTCTTTATCATTATTTTTTACTCCGATAAAAGAGTCAAATTCATAAACCGGATAAATTTTTTTATCTATTATTATATATCTTTCACCTTTAAGTGTAAATATTTTTGTATTTCTTACATTATAAATTCCTGTAACATAATTTAAAGGTAAAACATATTTTTCACTACCTGCCTGAACTACAACAGCTTTTATAATAGCAAGAGAAACAGGGATTCTTAAAATAACTTCTGTCCCCTTTTTTTCTTCAAAGTTTATTTTTAAATCCCCTCCTATTTTAAGAAGAGTTTCTTTAACAACATTTAAACCAACCCCTCTTCCGGAAAGGGGAGTTACATCTTTTTTTGTTGAAAATAAAGGATTTGTTAAGATTTCAACAATTTTTTCATCACTTATAAAAGGGGTTTCTTCTTTTATAATACCTAATTCTAATGCCCTTTTAATTACTTTTTTCCTATCAATTCCTTCGCCATCATCTTTAACACTTATAAAAACTATCCCTCTATCTTTTTTAATATTTATTGAGATTTTACCAACCATTTTCTTCCCATTTTTGAGCCTTTCCTCAGGCTTTTCAATTCCATGGTCAATAGAATTTCTCACAAGATGGACTAAAGGATCTTTTAACTTTTCTAATAAAATTCTATCAATTAAAACTTCTTCTCCTTCAATTTCAAGTTCAATTTCCTTACCAAGTTTTTTTGCTTCATCTCTTACATATCTTGGTAATCCTCCAAGAATTACTTTTATGGGGATTAGCCTTAGACTAACAATTTCATCCTGAATAGATGCTAAGAGTCTTTCAAAAGAATCAAATTCTTCCTTTATTTCCTTTTCACCCTTTTCGGAAATTATTTTTTTGAGTTTATCTCTTTGTATAAGTACTTCACCCATATAATTGATAATTCTGTCAATAACTTCTGATTTTATTTTTATTTCAGTTATATCTTCTTCTTTAATTTTTTTAAAAATTTCCTTTTCTTTAACTCCTAAAATTTTATAATGTTCTATTTCTGAATAAAGATTTAAAATCTCTTTTAACTTTTCTATATCTTTTTCTTCTATTTCTAATTCCACTTTAAAAGAAAAATCAAACTTTTCCTCTTTTATTTCTTCAAGATCTGGTTCTAATTTTAAGAGTTTGAATTTTTCCATTAATCTTTTTACTATCACAAAGGCTCTTGCTCCTTTTAAAGGGGTATCAGGTGAAAGATAGATTTCAATTTCATATTTTTGAGTTTTCCCTTTTAGTAAATCTTTTATTTTGTCAATACCTTTTAAAATTTCTTCAATTTCAATCTCCTTTTTCTCCTTTTTCCTTATTGCATCAAGCATATCTTCAAGAGAATGGGAAATTTTTTCTATTTCTTTTTCACCGACAGAAGCAGCGGAGCCCTTAATTGTATGAAAGTAACGAAAAAGTTCTTCTATAAATTCTCTTTTAGCACCTTGTTTTTCAATCTTTAATATAATTTCTTCACATTTTTCTATAATCTCTTTTGCTTCTGATTTAAAAAGTTCCTTATAATCCTTTAAATTTTTCATTTTTTTAGGATTCTTTCAACTGCTTCTAATACCCTCATAGGCTGGAAAGGCTTCACAATATAATCCTTAGCACCTGCCTGCAGCGATTCAAGTACAAGGGCTTGCTGACCCATTGCCGAAACCATGAGTATCTTTGCAGATGGGTCAATTTTGAGTATTTCTCTTACTGCATCTATTCCACTCATATCAGGCATTATTATATCCATTGTTACGAGGTCAGGCTTTAACTCCTTATAAAGTGCTATTGCCTCTGCTCCTGTTGAAGCCTCTCCACATATCTCATATCCTCCCTTTTTAAGTATATCACCTAAAAGTTTTCTCATGAATCTTGCATCATCTACAATCAAAACTCTTGGACTCATATATCCTCCCTTTCAATCAATTTATTTACATCTATTATATAAATTATTTCATTTTCTTTTTCTAAAATACCTTTTAAAAAATTTTTTTCAACTTCTGAAAAAATTTTCCCCGGTGCACTTTTTGAACTAATTGTATCCGTTTTAATATTTTCTATTATCTCATCAATTCCAATTCCTATTTTACCCTTTTCCGATTCAACTATAACAAAATAACTCAAATTTCCTTCCTCTTTTTCTTTAAATAAAATTTCCCTCACATCAAAAAAAGGTAAAATTTCCCCCCTTAAATTAAACATACCTTTAAATTGTTTAAAAATTGGGGGTAAATTTGTTATTTCTTTTGATTCTACAATTTCAATTATCTTATTCACTTCTATTCCTATCTTTAAATTTCTAATTTTACATATAAGTAATTCAAACATTGAATTTAAAATTTTATGATAAAATAAATAAAAAGTCAATCAAGAAAGAGAAAAATGAACAGTATTTAAAATATCAAAATCTGGATGTAATAAAAAAGTTCTTTAATATAAGCAAAACATTTAAAGCAAACCTTTCTATCCTCCATATTTTGAGAAAAATATCTTCAAGAATATTTTTATTTCGCTATCAGGGTCATTCCTATAACTTTTTAATTTTTCAATAACATTTTTATCTTCTTTAAATTCAGCTAAATATTTTATTGCTTCTCTTCTTAATTCTTGTGGATATTTAGGTTTTTTAAATATATTTTTTTCTTCAATTATTTTAAATAAAAATGGAATTATTTCTTTGTCTTTTATTTTCTTTAAGCCCCTCATTATTTCAATCAGCAGCATAGTATTTTCCTCAATATTTTTCTCCATATAAGATTTAAAATAATCTCTTAATTTTGGAATTATTTTTTCATCAATCTCACCACATAATCCTTTTATTATTTCCCTTCTTATTTCTTCATTTCTGTCATCAAGATATTTAATTAATATTTCTTTTGCTTCTTTTGTCTTTATCTTAATAAGTGCTTTTATTGCTTCTTTTCTCACAATATCCTGAGGGGAAGAGAGAATTTCTTCTATGTAAGGTGTCATTTCCGCTATTCTTTTTTCTCCAATAATATACAAAATATCTCTTTGAACAGCCCCTCTTTTATCAAAAATGAGTTCCTTTAACCTATCTATCTCAGTCTGGGGAAGTGAAATGAGTAATTCAATTATTCTTTTTCTTACCAGAAGATTTTCTATCTCGGGAAAAAGTTTAAGAAGGTATTCTGAAGCTTTTTCTCCAAGCCCCATTAATGCCTCTTTAATTTCCTCTATATTTTCCTCTTCCCATAAGGTTGTTAATAGCATTCTTAATGCAAAATCAGTTTTTGTTTTTCCAAGGGCATTTATTACAAATTTTCTTTTCTCTTTTAAATCAAGCAATTTTTTAAATTCAAGTTCAAACATCTCAATAATCTCAATAATATTTTTTTCTTTTGCAATCACATATCCTTTTTCAAAATATTCAAGATAGGTAAAAAATAGCTCCAAATCTTCTTCTCCTTCAATATTTTCTCTTAAAAAATTTAATAATGTTTTTGCAAGCCTTATTTTACCTGTTCTTAAAAAAGAAAGTAAAAGACTGCCTATCCCATTTATAGAATTTTTTCTTTTTATACTATCTTCTGATTTAATATCCTTCAAAAATGGTTCTATTATACTTTCAAATTCTGTTGTTTTTATTCCCTCTTTAAGTTCCTTTTTCATTGCTTCAAACTTTTTTTCACTTGTGACTATAAGCTCTCTCTCCCTTGCTATTCTTTCTATCTCAAATAATTTTCTTGAAGGCATAAAAGTTCTTCCCTCCCCTATTTCAATTACTTCTCTTTTTCTTAAGATTTCTATCTTTTCAGGGGGTAAAACCTTTACCATTTCATTTACCTCTTCAGGGAAATTTTTTGTTCGTAAAGCAAAAAGATTTACAAGTTCCTCGTCAGGCAAATTTGGAAGTATACTTCTTATCATATCAGCAGTTTCTTTTGTTTTTGAAATATAGTCATATATATTATTTTTGATATCAGGAGTTAAAAGAGAAAGAATATAAGAGCAAAGCAAAGAAAATTCCTCAAAGGCATCCATGCCGTAGTTTTCTATTAAAAAGGAAGCAATTACTTTTAAAGAATCTATAAATTCCGGAACTCTCTCATTAATTTCTTTGTAATCCTTTATTCCGAGTAGTTCATTTAAAAATTTAGAAACTTCCTCTTTTACCTTTTCTTCTTCTTTTTCACTTTTTATTGTTTCATAAAGTTTTATAATTCTTTCTTCCATTTCTTTTGATAAAATTCCTTCTCCGAAGAATATGCCCGTTTTCGTAGATGTTTCTTTCCTTTCTCGGGAAATAGATAGACTTAGGAGTTTTTGCCTCTTATTTTCAGGTAAGGATTCAATAATTTCTTCTTTATTTCCTTTATAGGATAATAAGAATTCAATAATCTCTTCTTCATTTAAATTCTTTATAATTTCTTTGGCTATATTTCTTAATTCCTCAATTTCTGTCATATCTTTCAAAACATCTTTCCTTAAATCTGGCGAAAGTTTTTCAAGTATCTGAGCAATTGCAATTGATAATTTTTCAGGTTCAATAAATCCGTATTTTTGGTATATATTTTCTTTAAATTCTTTAATTTTATCTAATACATCATCTTTTTTTATATAATTTAGTCTTTCAGGTGCAAACCCTACTGTTTCTTTAAAAAGTTCATAAGATTCGTCAGGAGATATTATCTCCCCCTTTTTTATTCTTTCAACAATGCTATCCATATCAAACTTTAATTCAACTTTTTGTTTTGCTGAAATTACTCCAAATTCAACATCATTAACCCTTATTCTCTTCCCGCCGAGTTCGTACAAAAAAATTCCCATATCTTTTGTTTCCTTTAGATCCTTTACAGGAGTTGAAAGTAGTTTATAAAAGGCTTCCCAATCTTTTTTCTGAGCATCCACATCTATTGATATACTTTTTATCTTTATCCTGTCTAAATATTTTATTAAAGATTGAATCGCTGGAAATTTTGAAATATCAAGTTTTTCCTTTTCAACTATCACTGTATTTTCAAGGAAATAAAAAGACAGGGTATTTATATTTGGTGGAATTTCAAGCGTTAATTCAAGGGAATTTTCAACTATTTTTTCAAAAAGAGGATGTCCTGGTGGATAAAGTTTTATGGTATTAAGTGCAAGTGCTATTTGCTTTAAAATTTTTTCTGAGATCTCAATAATACTTTCCATTTTTAAATTCTTTCAAAATTTACAAAATCTTTCACCTTCTTTAATGTTTTCCCCACAGCGAAGGCATATTTTCATAATTTTATTATAAAGGATAGAGAAATAAAAGTCAATTAGTTTATAATATTTATATGAAATTAAAGAATTTTTTCAAAAGTGGATATTCTTTTGTATCTATTATTTTTTTGGTAATTCTTTTTTTCTCCTTATATAGATATTTAAATATAGTTACAAAAACAGGAGGAGTTTTCCTTTTTCCCACTGATGATTCATATGTGACCCTTTGCTATTCTGTTCAAATGGGAAAAGGTTTTCCATTTAAATTTAATGATAACGAGCCCCCTGCACCCATGGAACCATCTTTTCTTGCCCAGATATTTTATTCCTTAATATACAAGTTTTTCATTAAAACCCCTGAAGGTTTTTCCTCTTCTATTTTTTTTATAAACATGCTTTTTCTATTTTTAACGCTTGTTTTTATTTTTTATATATTCAAAATCTCCACAAATGATAATTTCATAAGTTTTTTTGGAGTCCTTATGTTATCCTTTTTTATGCCCTTTAGGTATATTTTTATTCTGGGAATGGGACATAGTTTTTTAACTCTTTTCTTTTACCTTACATTTATATTTTTTTTATTAAGAAAAGAAGTTTTTTTCTTTCTATCTGGCATTTTTCTTGCACTTTCGCGTCCTGAA
>CBFGJR010000155.1:0-2065 GCA_965649145.1 Caldifarciminota bacterium
TTTTGTTTTTTATGACGAGAATAAGAATTTTAGGTTTTCCTTTGTTCATTCAATTTATAAAGGAATAAGAAGGGAGTTTAGCCACTATAAGAGATATACTTATTTTGTTGAAAAAGGAAAGCCTTATCGCAGCTTTGAAAAAGCACTATATGAGCTTAAGCTTAATACCGTTGAAGACATAATTTCTGCTTTTAAAGTTCAACCACTAATAAAAGAGTTTTATACAGAAATTCAGAACTGGTATGCTTGGGCATTAAAAGATGAAAATGTTAAGTTCCCGGGTGGGACAAAAGAAGAAAATCTTATAAGGTTAATCACACGCCTTATTTTTGTATGGTTTTTAAAAGAAAGAAGACTTGTTCCAGAAGAAATTTTTGAACCAGAATTTTTGAAAAATGTAGTAAAAAATTTTGGAAAAGGTGACTGTTACTATAATGTTATACTTCAAAATTTATTCTTCGCAACTTTGAATACATACCCTTTACAAAGAAAGTTTGCACCAGATAAAGGATATCCGGCAAATAAAAGAGATTTTGGAGTAAAAACACTTTTTAGATATGAAAAGTTTTTGAAAATCAAAGAGAATGAATTTCTAAAGATTTTTGAAAAGGTACCATTTATTAATGGTGGGCTTTTTGAGTGTTTTGATGAAGATAAAGATTATATAGATGGTTTTACAAGAAAAGAAAATAAAAGAGCAAAGATACCCGATTACCTCTTTTTCTCAGAAGAAAAAAAAGAAGACTTATCAGGGTTTTATGGTATAAAGAAGGAAGCAAAAGTTAGAGGATTAATAAATATTTTAAAAGATTACAATTTCACTGCTGATGAAAGTTCTCCTATAGATATTGAAGTTTCTCTTGATCCAGAGCTTTTGGGTCATATTTTTGAAAACCTGCTTGCCGCTTATAATCCTGAAACTCAAACAACAGCAAGGAAATCAACTGGTTCATACTATACACCAAAGGATATTGTGGACTTTATGGTTGAAGAATCTTTAATTGAGTATCTTAAAATAAAAACCAGCATAGAAGAAGAAAAATTGAAAAAACTAATATCATATGCTGAGGAGGAAATTATTTTAAGTGAGGAAGAAAAAGATAAAATTATAAATGCCATTGATAGTGTTAAGGTGATAGACCCTGCTGTAGGTTCAGGAGCTTTCCCAATGGGAATACTTCATAGGCTCATTCATATTTTAAATAAAATTGACCCTGAGAATAAAAAATGGCAGGAATTACAGCTTAAAAAAGCATTAGAAGAAGTGGAAAATGTATTAAAGATAAAAGATAAGGACAAAAGAGAAGAATTACTAAAAGAAATAAATGACAATTTTGATGATGCTTTGACTTATCCTGACTATGCAAGAAAACTTTATATTATTCAAAACTCAATTTACGGTGTTGATATTCAGAATATTGCTATACAGATATGTAAGTTGAGGTTTTTCCTATCACTTATTATTGACCAGAAAATAGATTGGAACAGGCAAAATTATGGGATAAAGCCTCTCCCTCATCTTGAAACAAATTTTGTTTCAGCGAATTCCTTAATAGGACTTGAAAAATCAGAACAATTATCTATTGAAGATCCTGAAATAACAAATTTAAAGACTGAACTTAAAATCCTTTATAAAAAACATTTTTCTATAAAAACAAGAGAAGAAAAAAAGAGAATCCAAGAAAATGCAAGAAAAATAAGAGAAAAAATGAGGGAAAGACTCATAAAAAGTGGTTGGGGTGATGTTGAAGCAGAAAAAATTGCAAATTTTGATATTTTTGACCAGAGGGTAACAGCAGATTGGTTTGACCCCGAATGGATGTTCGGAACTAAAAATTTTGATATAGTGATTGCAAATCCGCCGTATATAAAAGAATATATAAATAGAAAAGCATTTGACAAAATTAGAGAACATCCGTACTACCAAGGCAAAATGGATATATGGTATTTCTTTGCTTGTAAAGGCATTGATTTACTAAAAAACAATGGAAATTTAACTTTTATAGCACAAAATAACTGGGTAACTAGCTACGGCGCTAAAAAAATGAGGAATAAGGTAATCCAA
>CBFGJR010000156.1:0-2052 GCA_965649145.1 Caldifarciminota bacterium
TGCAGTATATGGTGGTAATGGAAATTATGATGCAAAAGCAGTTTATGGGGCAAGTGTTCCTGCTCCTGCTTATGGATACGGTGGTTATTTTCTCGGCGGGTGGGCAGGTGTTTATGGAGCAAGTCTAATTTCTGGTTCAGGTTCAAGATATGGAATTTGGGGGGAAGCAGCAAATGGAGCATTAAATAATTATGGAGTTAGAGGAGCTGCATACGGAGCATCCGGAACAAAATATGGAGTATATGGTTCTGCTGGTGATAATGGAACTAATTACGGGGTATACGGGTATGCACCTGGAGCAGATGGAGATGACTACGGAGTATATGGATACGCAGGAGAAGGATTAGGATTTGATTGGGCTGGTTATTTTTCGGGAGACGTCAAGGTTACAGGGAATTTATCCAAAGGAGGAGGTGGTTTTCTGATTGACCATCCACTTGATCCTGAGAATAAGTATCTTTACCATTCTTTTGTGGAGTCACCGGAAATGAAAAATATTTATGATGGAATTGTAAAACTTGATGAAAAGGGTGAAGCCTGGGTAGAGCTTCCTGAATGGTTTGAAAAACTTAATAAAGACTTCCGATACCAGTTAACCTGTATTGGAGATTATGCACCCCTCTATATAGCGGAAAAGATAAAGAATAATAGATTTAAGATTGCCGGCGGAAAGCCAGGAATGGAAGTTTGCTGGCAGATTACAGGTGTGAGAAAAGACCCCTTTGCAGAAAAGTACAGAATTCCTGTTGAAGAATGGAAGAGTGAAAAGGATAGAGGATACTACCTTCATCCAGAGGCTTACGGCCTTCCGAAGGAAAGAGGAATTGATTATAAAAATCATATAAAACCACTTCTTGAAAAAGAAAAATGAAAAAAAATATATTTTTACTACTCGGGTTTACCTTCCTTTATGCTCAGAATTACTATTTAAAATCTGATGTTCTCTCAGCCGGTGCTACAAATGCAAGTTCCAATAACTATAGATTAAAAGGGACACTATATCAGGTGGCAGAGAGTGCTCCCTGGCTTAATTCTCAGAATTATAAGGCAATTATAGGTTTCTGGCATCCCTTTTATCTTACAGAAGTAAAAGAAAAATTAACAAAACCATCAGAACTTCCCTTAGAAAATTTCCTCTATCCCCCGGAACCTTTTATTGCTTCCTCTTATGTTATTTTCAAATATTCTTTAAAGGAAAAAGGAGAAGTCAAAATTTCCCTTTATAATTCATCGGGACAGAAAATTCTTGAACTTACTGAAAAAAGAGAGATACCCGGAATATATTTTGTTAAGTTTAATATAAAAGAGAATAAACTGGGAAAAGGTGTTTATTTCTGTAAGTTAAGGATAAATAATTTTAAAGCAAAAAGGAAATTTATAGTTTTTTAGTTCTCGGTATTTTTGAAAAGGTTAAATTTAATTTGATTTTTTTAAAAAATAAAACTTATAATTAAAAAAGTGCCGGGGTAGCTCAGTCGGTAGAGCACTGGACTGAAAATCCAGGTGTCCCCAGTTCGATTCTGGGCCCCGGCATTCTTTTTAAATGAATTTCCTCCTCTTCAGAACCGATAATATTGGTGACCTTATTCTTTCTCTCTCTGTACCCCAGGGTATAAAAGAAAAATTTAAAGATTCAAAAATTTTTTTTGTATGTAACCCCCTTTATAAAGAGATTCTTTTAAATCACCCTGATATTGATAAAATTGTTGATTTTGAAAATTTAAATAAGGAAATTAAAGGAATTAAAATAGATGTATCCTTGCATATTTTTCCCAGATTTAAAGAAGCCCTCTTTTCCTTTAAAAAAAGAATTCCTGAAAGAATAGGAACTTTTTATAGACCTTACTCTTTTTTATTTAACAGAAGAGTTTTTTTACATAGAAAAAAATGTGAATTTCATGAATCCTTTTATAATGTCCTGCTTCTAAAAAAGGCTGGTTATGATATTCCTTATTCAAAACCCAAATTACATTTAAAAGATGATGAGAAAGAAAAAATAAGGGAAAAATTTAAAGATTATAAAAAACCCTTTATTATAATTCATCCAGAATC
>CBFGJR010000157.1:0-2013 GCA_965649145.1 Caldifarciminota bacterium
AAAAGAAGGAAAAGAAAGAAAACCACTGCTATTGGTATTAAAACAACAAGAACAGCTTTTGGAAGATCAAGTTCATGAACTATCTGTGTGACCTTTATTGCAACAACTATCATCCAAATAGAGCCTAAGGCACCAAGGAAACTGCCAATGAAGGGTATAACTGTTACCCACTGGATAATATCAGAAAAACCAAGAGGTATAAAATAAGAAAGGTAGTCTCCTTTACCACCAAAAATTTTAGCAAGAATCCATAATATTCCAACTCCGATGAAAGAGGCTATAACAGCAATAATTGGACCTGTAATTATACCTGGAAAAAACTTAAATGAGCCAATTGAAGCTGCAAGACCAGCAATAGCAACAATTAAAATAGAAAAAAAGAGGTATTCAGATTTTTCAGATACTTCCTTTATTACATCTTCTTTTAGTTGAAGGATTGAAAGAGCCTTTTCAATTATTTTTCCAAAATCCATTTTTTTAATTTATTTTTTTAAGGGTTTGAACCTTTATTCAAAAATTTTAGGACAATTTTAATTCTAAAATCAAAATTGTTCCTTTCATTATTAAATAGAGGATTATTTATATAAAAAGGTAAATATATTTTTACCATAAAATTTTTAAAATATTTTTTAAAGTAGATTCCAGAATCCCAGAGATTATAATCACCCCATAAAATCTTTTCATAAAAAATTCCAGAGTTTTTAAACCCTGTGGAAAGGAAAAAGGATAAAGTGTTTTTAAATCTTACAAATTTATAACCCTTTAAGTAAATGCCTTCTTCACCTGTGAAAGTATAATTTGAAGATAAAAAAGAAATTCTTTCAAAGGGTGAAGATAAAATTTCATAAGAAGAAATGGAGTAATTATTGAAATACTCCTGAATAGGGAAATTACCCTGAATCCTCCCATAAAAGATTTTTATATTAAGTAATTCAAAAATATTTCTTGAAGATAAAAATCTGTGAAAGGGAGGAAAAGAAAGTTCATATTTTGTAAAAAACTTTTTAAAATTGTAATCACCTGAGAATCTTTGAGGATAAATTGATATAAAACCTTTTATATTGTTATAGAATAAATCAGTAACAGGGAAAATATTGAACCCGATATTAAAACCCGCATAATTTGCATCATCAAAAAATTTACTTTCCCTTTTTGAATTTTTGTAAACAAATTCAATAAGAAAATATCCTGTTTTGGGGTCAAATAAATATTCCTGAAATTTTTTCTCAAATCCTAATTTTACTGAGTAATTACCTTCAAAACCTGAAGTATTTAAATATATTCTATTCTGAGGAAAAACAAAGGGGAAACCTATGCTATAGTTAAGATTATAATAGATATCCTTTCTTTTTATAGAGTAAAAAATTTCACCATTAAAGAAGGGGTATTTTTCTAAATAAGAAAAGTCAAAATTAAAACCTGGTGATAAATAGGAAAAGGGAGAATAAAATAAAAGGGGGAAATAATTTAAGTAGAACACATCCTCATTAAGTTTATGTTCTAAGGATAATTTTTTTTCAAAATTAACTGGATAAAAGTTATTTATTCTTTTTATATCAAGGGAGAAATTATAAGGGTCAATAATTATCTTTTCAGGTTCAAAATCAGTTTGAACTTTTATAAGAGTATCCCTTTTAAAAAAGTTTATCTTTGTTTTAAGAGTATCTTTTCCTTTTAGAAGAAATAAACTAATTGGATAAACTGTGTTACCGTTATTTTTAATTTTAATCTCATTTATCCATTTATCTTCCTTTTTATATTTTTTAAATTTTATGATTTCATAATCAGTTAAAGGTAGCCCCTTTACATATACATTTTTTAAATTAGTAAGGGATTTTCCATAAATTTCTTCTGCTATTTTAAATAAACTATCAGTATCAGGATGTTTAAATCTGAATCTCCTATAATATTCCTTTAAGAATTTTTCAAAATTTTCTTCCCCCATTATGTCAAATAGCATTGCGTATATGTGGGAACCCTTTGAATAAACAGAGAAATAGTTATTTTTAAAAT
>CBFGJR010000158.1:0-2011 GCA_965649145.1 Caldifarciminota bacterium
AATAAAAAATTTTTGTTAAGACTATAATTAAAACTGAAATTAAAAATCTCTTAAACTTTTTATAAATTTTCTTCAAATTACATTGGCTTTCATAAGGTCATGTAAATGGATAACACCTATGGGTCTATTTGAATCATCAACAACTATAAGTGCTGTTATCTTATACTCCTCCATCTTTTTTGCTGCCGCATAGGCAAGGGCATCTGGACCTATTATTTTTGGATTCGTTGTCATCACTTCATATGCTTTATAGGTGAAAATTTTTTCCCAGCTTTTCTCAAGTAATCTCCTTAAATCACCATCAGTTATAACACCAATCACCTTTCCATCATCATCCACAACACTTGTAATACCTCTCTTCTGTGTCATTTCAATTATTACATCTTTCATAGGAGAATCCTTGTGAACAATAGGGACATCTTTACCCTTTACCATCATATCTTGCACCTTTAACCAGAACCTTTTACCAATAACTCCACCTGGGTGAAGGGCAGCAAAATCTTCTGCTTTAAACTTTTTTTGCTCCATAACTACAATTGCGAGAGCATCACCTAAGGCAAGAAAAACCGTTGTACTTACAGTTGGAGCAAGGTCATAGGGGCAAGCCTCTTTATCCACAGGAATATGAAGTAATACATCAGAAGCCTTTGCCAGTTCGGAATCCTTATTAGCAGTCATTGCTATTAATGGAATGTTTTTTCTTTTAAAAAAGGGAAGAAGTATCTGAAGTTCATCAGTTTGACCACTTTTGGAAATAAAAAAGGCAGTATCGTCTTCAGAAACAACTCCCAAATCTCCATGGAGGGATTCAGAGGGATGCAAATAGAGAGCAGGTGTTCCGGTAGAAGTGAAGGTAGCTGCTATCTTTTTGCCAACAATTCCTGATTTACCCAGGCCAGAAACTATCAATTTTCCTTTTGTATTCAGTATAAGTTCAACTGCCTTTACAAATTCATCACCTATAAGAGCAGTAATTTTTTCAATACCCTTTGCCTCAAGTTTTAAAACTTCTCTTGCTCGTGAGATAATACTCTGTTTTTCAATCATTTTTTTCCCTCCGGAAAGGAAAGTATTTTAAAATTTTATAAAAAGGTCCTTCTTTTTTCAAAATGCTTTCATATAGTGAAAACCCTTCAATATCCAGTTTTAATTCAAGTGGCTTTAAATCAAGTAAACTTTCAAATTCTCTTAACCTTGCCAGGGTAATATGGGGGTGATATTTCCTCTCTTCTCTTTCAAAATTAAGGGATGTAAGTTTATTATCAAGCAATTCAAAAACTTTCTCAATTTTATCCGTATCCTTTAAAGAAAGAAAAAAAACTCTTGCTCTTTTTCTGTCTGGGAAACCTCCCAATTTATAAGTGTAAACAGAAAAAGGCTCAAAAGATAGGGCTACTTCATTACCAACCTCTTCAAGTCTTTCTACTAAACTCCCATCCACATCTCCTAAAAATTTAAGTGTTATGTGGTAGTTTTCCTTTGCGACCCATTTATAATTTTTTTTAAATAGATTGTTTTTATCAAGATATTCAAAAATTTTTTCCTTAATTTCCTCATTTAGAGGAATTCCAAAAAAAAGCCTCAGTTTATTCAAAATTCTTCCTCTTCTTCTTCCTCGTCGTATTCAAAAAATTCTTCTTCCTCTTCTTCCTCTTCATCTTCAAGAATTGTATCATCAAACTCAGAGTCTTCTATGTATTCATCTTCCTCTGAGAATTCATGTCCGCACTCAAGACAGTAAAAGTACCCTTTTTCAATTTCTTCTACCTTCATTGAGCCACATTCAGGACAAATCATATTTTTTTCCTCCTTTGGTCCAGGAAGGGGGTTGAACCCATTTTTAAAAAGTTAATTTTACCTTTTAAAAATAAAAAGTGCAAGTAAAAGTAAAGTTAAAAAACTAAAAGCCAGGTTAATAAAAATTCCGGCATAGTGAAACTTAGAACCAAATCTGAAGATTATTTCATGTTCACCTTCAGGAACTAAAAGACCAATAAAAGTATAATTAACA
>CBFGJR010000159.1:0-2010 GCA_965649145.1 Caldifarciminota bacterium
TTTTGCTTGCCAAAAAAATCATAGAGGAAGGAGAAAGGGACCCAGAAAAAGTTATAAAGAAAATGGAAAAATTTATTAAGGAAAATTCAAAGTTAATAAAAATTCAGTATATTGAGATTGTAGATCTAAATACTCTTTTGCCTCTCAAGGAAATAAAGGGTGAAGTTCTTATTGGTATAGCCTGTTTCCTTGGTAAAGCCAGGTTAATAGATAACATAAGGATTAAAGTTGATTAAATTAAAAAGAACCCCCTTTATTTTTTTGATTTCAGGACCATCAGGGACCGGTAAAACAACTGTTGTGAGGAGGTTAATAGAAAAATTTGGGGAGGAACTTAAATATTCTGTATCCTATACTACAAGGGAAAAAAGGGAAGGAGAGATTGAAGGAGTGGACTATTACTATATACGAGAAGAAGAATTTAAAAAAAAGATTGAAAAGGGGGAAATGATAGAGTGGACCTTTGCATATGGAAATTACTATGGAACACCAAAAGAACCGGTTCTTAAATGGCTGAAAGAAGGTTTTTATGTTTTATTTGATATGGATTCAAAGGGTCTTTTTAATTTAAAAAAACACTTTAATGATATTTTATCTATTTTTCTTTTTCCACCTTCATGGGAAGAACTTGAAAAAAGATTAACTAAAAGACACCCTGAAGATGAGGAACTCGTGAAAAAGAGATTGAAGGAAGCAAAGGAAGAAAGTAAAATGTGGAAATTTTTTGATTATGTTCTTATAAATAATGACATAGATTTTACAGTTGAAACAATTGAAAGAATCTATCAGGCGGAAAAATTTAAGTCAAAACTAACAGATTTAATTATTGAGGAAAAAATATGATTGAAAGGTATAAAATAAAAGAAATTGATGAAATATGGAGTGAAGAGAATAAACTGAAATTATGGCTTAAAATTGAAATTCTGACAATTGAAGGATTTGAAAAAAAAGGGGTATTACCAAAGGGGATAAGAGAGAAAATTAAAAAGAAAAATATCTTTATAACACCTTCTGAGGTTAAAGAAAGGGAAAAAGTAACGAATCATGATGTTGCTGCCTTTGTTGATGTTCTTGAAAAAAAGTTAGGAGATGATATAGCACCTTTTGTTCATTTCGGTTTAACCTCTTCTGACCTTCTTGATACTACCACTTCTATTCAGATGAGGGATACCTTAAAGATAGTTTTAAAAAGATTAAAAATTTTAGAGGAAGTTCTTAAAAATAAGGTAATGGAAAACAGGGGAATTCTAATAGCAGGTAGGACACATGGAATGTTTGCAGAGCCGATGACCCTTTCCCATAGGTTTCTTTCTTTTCTTTCAGAGGCAAAAAGGAATGAAAGAAGATTAAGGGAAATAATTAAGGAAGTTTCCTTTGGAAAAATTTCTGGTTCAGTGGGGAATTATTTACATGTACCACCTGAAGTTGAACTTTATGTATTAAAAAAACTTAATTTGAAACCTGAGGTAGTTTCTACCCAGATAGTTCCCAGGGATAGACATCTTCTATTTATTTTTGGTCTTGTTCTGATAGGTAATTTTCTTGAAAGAATAGCAACAGAGATAAGGCTTCTTTCGAGGACAGAGGTAGGTGAGTTAAGTGAACCCTTCAGTGAAGGTCAAAAGGGTTCATCAAGTATGCCCCATAAGAAAAATCCGGTTATTTCCGAAAGGATATGTGGTCTTGCAAGACTTCTAAGGGGTTATCTTATTCCTGTTCTTGAAAATACTCCCTTATGGCATGAAAGGGATATATCCCACTCTTCTCCAGAAAGAGTTGTTTTACCTGATGCTTCCCATATTGCAGTTTATATGCTTGATAAGATGATTTTCATTCTGGAAAACCTATCAATTAATAAAAAAAGGATAGAGGAAAATTTCAAGAAATATGAAAAGGAACTTTTTTCCCAGGAATTTCTTTATTTTTTCTTAAAAAAAGGTAAAAAGCGTTCTGAGAGTTATGAACTTGTTAGGGAGAAAATATTTGAGGGGAAAATTCCTGTAAGTGAAA
>CBFGJR010000160.1:0-1969 GCA_965649145.1 Caldifarciminota bacterium
GAAAAAAATGGAAAGATAGAAATATTTTTTATTTTTGAAAACTTTGAGTGAAGGTAAAAAGCTGAAATATCATGGTTTTTAAAAATTGAGGGGTAAAAACTTTGAAAGTATAAATAAGTGTATTCATATCCCCATATGTAATTAAATCTTGCATCAAGTAGTAATCCGAGTAAATTATGCTCCCATATACCAATCCCCTTTTGAGTTAAACCACCCCCACCTTCAAAATTTAAAAATAAAGCAATTGTGAAAAGGGGTCTTAATTTTATTATTAAAGTATCTTCCTTTTTAAAACATTCAATCTCGGTAAAAACTCCTGTTTCTCTTATTCTTCTCATGGTTTCCTTTATGAGAAATGTGTCTTTATCCTTAACTATAAGATTTTTAATCCTCCATTCCCTTGGCTTAAAAGAGATTTTTTCTGCTATTTTATATAAAAAGAAATCAGACTCAAAAAGTGGTTTATAAATTATCTTAACATTTTTGCTTGTTATTACTAAAAACAATAATAAATTTTTCATTTTATAAGTAAATAAATTTCTATCTTTCTTATCCTGTTTTCTGATTCACCTATTTTCTTTATTTCCTTAAAAAATTTTTTAAATCCTGCGTTTATTTCACCAACATATAAAAGGGTATCAGGAATTTTCTTATCTTTTTGCCATATTGTAAACTGGTTTTCCCTTGAATTTATGTTTAATGAGTAAACAAAGGGTCTATCTTTTAGATAAAAGGATAAAAGGGAACTTATTTGATAGTTATTTGCGGCAAAATTTTTTATATTATATCTTTCAGCAAACCATTCCACATCATAGGCAAGTTCCTTCCATCCCTTCATTCTGAGAGTAGGGTCCTTTTTAAATTTTATCAAGGGGTAAAGGGTGTGAAAATGAATATAAAAAATTAAAAGGAAAGTTATAAAAGAATTGATGTAAAAAATTTTGTTTTCTTTTAGATATTTTATCGCGATTATTAAGAGAAAAATATAGGATATAACTGGCCAGTTTGCTTCTGCCTTTGTTTTTAATGAGGAAATCATAAAAAATAAAAAGGGAAATAAAAAAGAAAGGGTTAAAAAATTTATGCCTTCTTTAAAAATTCCCTTAAAACCATAAAAGTATATGAGAATTGATAGGGGAAAGGATAATATGAGTACAGAATCAACAAGGTATAATAAAAGGTTTATAAATTCTATTTCCTTTTTTCCATAACCATGATGAATTTGAAACTTGAAACTTATAAAATCATTTCTTAAATTCCATATTATACACGGAGAAAAGATTAAAAAAGATATTAAAAGGAATAGAGGAAATTCCTTTGAAAATAATTTTTTCTTTTGAAAGAAAAAAATAATAATTGAGGGTAAGATAAGAATTGAAACATATTTTGATAAAAGGGATAATCCATAAGAAAAAGCTGCTAAGTATAGAAAAAAGGGTTTTCTTTCTGATTTTAAAAGAAAATAAAAGGTAAAGAGTATAAATAAAGCCATTGGTGTGTCAGGTGTTATTATTACTCCCCCAACTGAAAATATTAAAATAAGGGAGAAAACATAAATAGATGTTAAAATTTTACTTTTATCAATTTCTTTAAATATAAGAACTAAAACTAATAAAAATATAAGACCTAAGAAAAATGCAGGAAATCTTACAGCTTGCTCTTTATCTCCTAAAAAAAATTTTGAAATTTTAATTAAATATGCAACCATCGGGGGGTGGTCAAAGTAAGAAAGGTCTAAATTAGAAGACCATAAAAAGTAATAGGCTTCATCCTCTGTTAGTTCTGTTTTTAAAATTATTAATATTTTTAGAAAAATTAAAATAACAATCTGTAATATTATATAAAACTTTTTCATATTTAATTTTAAGTTTAAAAAAACACATTTTTTAAATTGTCCAAGATCCAATCAGTGAAAATTATTTTCTCTTTAAATAAGGGTTTTAATAAGATTTTTTCCTTTTTCTCCATA
>CBFGJR010000161.1:0-1967 GCA_965649145.1 Caldifarciminota bacterium
ATAAGAGAAAATCATAAATAGATAAAAGGCTGTAAATAAAGAGAAAATTAAGTATGTCCTTTTGTAAACAACTCCAAATAGTGGGAAAGTGAAGGTAAAAATTAAAGGACAGGCAATCAAATTAAAAAGAATGATATTAAAGGTTTTTTCATCAAAAATATCCTTTATGGTTTTAAAACCTGCTCTTTTATAATCTTCACTCATTATATAAAATAAAATCATAAAGTGGGGAACCTGCCATAAGAAAAAATAAAGAGAAATGGATAAAATAGTGATGGAAAAGGGATTACCCCCTGCTGAAGACCATCCAATAAGTGGTGGTAAAGCTCCTATTGTTGAACCTGGCAAAAATGCTAAGGGTGATACTCTCTTTAAAGGTGTGTAAACAAAAATATAGATAAAAAAGGTTATAAATCCTAAAATTGAAGGAAAAAGACCAAACTTTAAAAAAATTAAAATTAAAGCAGAAGTTATAAGAAAAAGTGAAATTATAAGAGCACCTCCCGGTGAAATTTCACCTTTGACAATTGGTCTATTTTTGGTTCTCTCCATCCTTTTATCAAAATCTCTCTCAATATATTGATTCAGGGAAAGAGAACCTGAGGCTAAAAGGTAAAGGGAAATAAAAGTAAAAATTAAACCCATAAGGTCTTGTGATCTCAAATAATAACCCAAAAAACCTGAAAAAGTGGAAAGAAAAGCAATCTTAAATTTTGTTAAAGAAAAATAAATTTTAATAAATTTCATTTAAGAGATTTTATATACTCAATAATCATATTTAATTCTTCCGCCTTAAATTTAAAAGAAGGCATTAAATTTTGATAACCCTTAACTATTTTCTTATCAGGATACAATATTGATTCTTTTAAATATTCTTCATCAACAACAATTTCCCTTTCAACCCCTCCCCAAACAACAAATTCCTTCTTACCGTACATTCCCTTAAAACTTGGTCCCAGGGATTTAGAGCCATCAGAGGAATGGCAGGCAAAACAACCATTATCAGAAAGAATTTTTTCTCCCTTTTTAATTAACTCAATATGAGCTTCTGATTTTTCCTTCTTTTCAGAAACTTCTATACTCTCCTGAAAAGTTTCTGTTTCCTCTTTTTTCTCCAACTCAACAGTCTTTTTTTCACCTTTTATTTTTCCATAAAATTTCTCCTCCTCTAAAACTTTTACCTTTGTAACCATATAGGAATGTAAATCACCGCAATATTCTGCACATAACAAATCATAGGTTCCTGTATCCTTAGGAGTAACAGATATATATGTTTCATAACCTGGTGGCAAATCTTCCTTGATTCTGAAAGCAGGAATATAAAGGGAATGGATAACATCAAGGGTCCTCATTTCAAGTTTTACAGGCTTATTAAGAACAAGGAAAAGGGTGTCACTTTTAAAACCATTTTCGTACTCAAAAAGCCATGACCACTGTCTCCCTGTCACTTTAACCTTATAGGCATCAGGGGGGACAAATCTCATCTTTTTAAAAACATAAAACCCATAGTAAAACATAGAAAGAACAATTATTGTGGGGATTACAGTCCAGGTGAGTTCAAGAATTATATTGTCCTTCACATCTTCAGGTTCTTTATTTTTAGAACTCCTGTATTTAAAAATGAAAAATAGCATTAAAGAAGTTATTAAAAATAGAAGAATAAAACCAATTCCACCTATGAATAAAAAAACATTATTTACATCCCTTGTATAATTTGCCACTATACACCTCCTCTGAAGGGATAGTCAGAAAAAAGTAAAATAAGAATTATAAGAAGGGAGGAAAGGGCAAATAAAACCATGTATTTAAACATTCTATCTTCATACTTAAGATGCATAAAGTAAAGAACTACAAGGGTAGATTTAATTCCAGCAATAGCGAGGGCAATAATTATTGATGCCTTAAAAATTCTCAGGGCAGTTAATGTTACTGTCAAAAATGTAAGAATAATAAGGGAAAGCCAGGTT
>CBFGJR010000162.1:0-1960 GCA_965649145.1 Caldifarciminota bacterium
ATTGAAAAAAATTTGTCCTATAACTTTGATTTAGTGTTATGTTTATCTGATTTTGATAAAGATATGCTTTTAAGGATGAGTAAGAGAACTGAAAAAATAAAGAGTTTACCTGTTTTTTTGGGCTCAGGAGAATTTAAATTTATAGAAAAACCGAAGAAATTTAATTTACTTCATCTTGGAACCCTTAAATGGCCTCCCAATAAACAGGGACTTTTATTTTTTTTAAAATATATTTTACCCTTGTTAGAAGAGGAGAAAATAGATTTCCACTTGAATATAGTGGGGGATGGCTCCCTTGATTTTAAAATTGAAGATAAAAGAGTAAGTTTTCTTGGTTTTAAAGAAAATATAGAGGAGGTCTGGGAAAACTCTTATATCCTTATTGTTCCCCTTCTTTCAGGTAGTGGTGTAAGATTAAAGATACTTGAAGCCTTTGCAAGAGGGATACCTGTTGTTTCTACTTCCTTGGGCTGTGAGGGTTTGAAGGTAAAAGATGGTGAAAATATACTTATTGCAGATAATCCACTTGATTTTAAAAACAGAATAGTTATGCTGTTAAGGGATGAAATGCTTTACGAAAAAATAAGGAGAAATGCTTTTTTAACTTTCAAGAAATATTATAGTGAAGATGTTTTAAAGGAAAAAATTTTGGATTATTTTAAATATTTTTTATAAAAAGTTTTAGAAAAAATAAAAAGACCTGAAAGGAAAGAACCGGCTAAAAAGATTGAAGATATTGAAATTAGAGGATTTTTTATAAAATTTGATAAAAGACTTAAAATTATAAAATTAAATATCTGCCATAGAATAAATTCAAGGATTAGTTTTAAATCAAGATTGAAGTAATTTTTTGATTGAAATATAAGAAAAGCTGAGAAAGTTAAGAAAATTATGGAAAAGGAAGTGGAAATGCTTGCTCCCAGTATTCCAAATTTTATTATTAGAAAGTAGTTTAATATTATGTTAATTAAAAGTGCTACAAAGTTAATATATGCCCATTTTTTTTGTTCATAGGACATAAGAATAATTGCTACGAAGGGACTCTGAAGAGAAATAAGTAAATTGGAGCATCCAACAATTATCAGAACAAAGTATACCTCTTTAAAATCTTTGCCAAATAGAAGGTTTAAAATTTCGCCTCCTTTCAGTATAAAAATAAATATAAAGGGAAAGGATAAAATCAGGGATAGAATTAAAGTTTTGTGAAAATTTTTACTAAGAGAATTATAATTTTTTTCTTTTATGTCTCTGGAGCAGATTGGATTAAAAATCGGGGAGAATACCCATATAATTAAGAGGATAAATTCAGAGGTTCTTATTGCTGCATTATAAAGTCCCACTTCCTCTGAGCTTCTTAAAAGTCCAAGCATTATAATATCAATCCAGTGGGAGGCTTCCCTTACAAGTTCCATAACCATTACAGGAAATGCAAAGGAAAAAAAGGAAGTTATTATTTCTTTTTTAAATACAGATTTTTTTAATAATTCAAATTTTAAGTTATAAATTACAATTATTAAAATTCCTGAGAAAAGGAAAGAGATTGAATAGGAAAAGGGGACAGAGATAAAACTTTTTAAGAAGTAAAATAATAAAATGAGAAAAATTAAATTTAAAAGGGGTCTTAAGATCTGGACTGTTAAAACATATATTTTCATATTGGAAAAAGCCCTTGTTGTCCAGGCACAGGCAAGGGTGAGGAGGGAAAAGGGGAAACCTAAGGAAAAACCCCAAATAAATAGGGAAAGATAATTCTTTTTAAATATTATTTTTTCTAAGGGTCCTGATAATAAAGATAAAATAAGTGAAATAATTGAGCCGATAAATATAAAGTAAAAGAGAACGAATTTTAAAAAGGAATAGAGGTCTTCTTCCTTTTTTTCTGATATAAACTTAGGAATAAAATAAGAAGAGCCAGCCTCAATACCGGAGAGTCCAAGTCTTGTTAAGATTCTAAAAATTC
>CBFGJR010000163.1:0-1935 GCA_965649145.1 Caldifarciminota bacterium
GTGAAAGGGAAAGAAGAAAGACCTTCAAATTTTACAGGATAAAAATTCCTTTTATCCTTATAAACTTTGTCATAAAGTTTTGCTTCAATTGGACACATATAGGGACACTCCAGACAAACTGTTTTTCTATAAATAGGCTCTCCTGGAATAAATCCTTCTTCAGGTGGAATTAAAAAGGGAATTAATTTTTCTGAAGTATCTTTTAAACCACAAGATTTTGCAAAAAAGGAAAAAGATGTTAAACCAAGCAATCTAATAAAATCCCTTCTTTTCATTTTTCCCTCCTATTTATGACAGACATCACATTCCCTTGGAGCCTTATAAATTTCATGACACTTTACACAAAAACCCATTCTCATTGACCTTACCTTTCTCACAACATCCATTGCCTTTACTTCACCATGACAGAAAGTGCAATCTATACCCTTCTGTATATGCCTTTTATGGGAAAAATAAACCCAATCCTTAAATTTATGAACCTTAACCCAGGGAACTGGCTCACCATTGTTGTAATAGGATGTAAGTTTAATTATTTCAGGTGAATCTTTCTTTACACTTTCATGACATGTCATACATAAACTGACAGGAGGAGGGAGAGTAACTGTCCCTTTATCAACATTTTCATGACATAAAGTACAATCAAGGGAAAGTTTAAAAACATGTATTTTATGTGAATATTTAACAGGTTGATTGGGTGAATTCTCTCTTCTTTCTATAATTACCATATAAAAATTAAAAATAAAAACAAAAAATAAAAAATAAAAGGCATAAATAATTTTAAAGATCTTATCTTTCATAGTTTTTTAACTCCTCCATGAGATATTCAATTACTGCATCAATTTCTTTTTCCTTTAATCCAAGATTGGGCATAGGAGGATAATCAGGGTTAACCTTATAGGGATTTTTTATAAAGGACTTAAGTTTTTTTAAATCACCTTTATATTTTGGTAAAACTTCTTTAAAGGGTGGTCCTACCAGTTTTTGCTCAAAAGAATGACAGGAAGAACAAAAATCATCAAAAACTGTTTTACCTTCTACACCCCTTTTTTCTAACTCTTTTTTTTCTGGTTCAAGAGATTTTAATTCTTCTTCTTTAATAAAGAATTTTTCCTTGTTTACAAAATAAAAAACCTGTAAATCCCTTGAAATAAAAAGGGGAAGGAAAAACAAAAATATATAGGAGAATTTAATAAAAGAACTCCTGTTATCTGAGATAAAGAGAAGAAAATAAAGGGAAAATAAAAAGAATATTGAAAGATAAAAGTAAGGTTTAATAAGAGAAACATCAGGAAGAGTAATAGTATCCCAGAAATAAAAAGGCGGAAATAAAAATATTAAGGAGTAAAATAGGTTTTTTTTAGTTCTTAAAAGTGAGTAAATTATAAGCAAAAATATAAAAATAGAGAAGTATCTGGCAAAAATATTGAAGGAATAAAATATGTCCTTTAAACTTTTAACAAAAAGCATTTTTTCCGAATCAAGGTAAAGGGTTAGGGAAGAGGAAAAGAAAAAAAGAGAAATTAAAAAGAAAAATAGGGAGCGAATATCCTTATAAGGAGAAGAACGGAGGATAGAAATATAGGAAAATATCAGGAATATAAGAGAAAAGGAAAAATAGGGATTTTTGAAACCGGTAAATACATAAAGAAGGATTATAAAAATCAATAGGGGGAAAAAGAGAATAATAGCTTCAAAAAAGAGATTGAAAAGCATTCTTCTTTTATCAAGAATATAATAAAGAATAAAAAAATAAGATAAAAAAACAAGAAAATATGCAACGGGCAAAAAGTAAATTAAAAGTTTAAAGAGTTCCAGTTTCATATAAATTTTAGAAAATAATGATAAAAAAAATTTAATTCATTTTTCAAAAAAATTTTAAAAATTTTTATCTTAATATAATTATTATAAAAATTAAAAAAATAGTATAATAATTTA
>CBFGJR010000164.1:0-1927 GCA_965649145.1 Caldifarciminota bacterium
GAAAAACCAATTATTATTCTTGAATCACCTGTTATAAATTCTGTCAAAGTTTTTAAGGATACTTTGAAAATTCCTTTTAAACTTAAAGGTGATACATTGTATCCCCTTTATACTCTCAGGGAAAATGATACCCTAATTGTTGAGTACCTTTCCTTTTTTTATAAAAAGGATACCACAATATTAAAAATTAAAAGTTTTTTAGTAGAAGAGGAATACAATGAGATAAAAAGGAAAAGTAGTGAAGAGGAGATGAATGTAGAAATAAGAGGTGAGAAAACCCTTTCTGCTTCCTATTCTGCTTACGGGTTTAAGATAGATCAGAGTTTAAATTTTGAAATTGATGGGGAAATAGCAAAAGGTTATAGAGTAAAGGGGAAAATAAGTGATGAATCTTTTCCAGAGGAGGAAAATTTCACAAGGAATCTTTCAGAACTTGAGGAGGCGAGTATAAATTTTGAAGGTGAAAATTTAAAAGCAAAGATCGGTGAATTTACATTGAAATCAAATTTTTATCCGAGATTCAGTAAGGAAGTTCTTGGTCTTGAATTTAATACTTGTAGTGATAGAAATAATTTTACTTCTGTTTTAGGTTATCCGAAGGGAAAATTTAAAACTCTGTACATAGAACTTGATAAGAGTAATTTAAATAACTTTTTACTTATTGACCCATTAAAAGAAAAAATTGTTCCTGGTTCAGAAAGAGTTTACCTTGATGGAAGGGTCTTGAAAAAGGGAAGGGAATTTGATTATATAATTGATTATTCAAATGGTACACTTACTTTAACTCAAAATGTAAGTTTTTCTCTTAATTCAAAGTTGAGAGTGGATTTTGAGATTGTAGAGAATGCTTATAGCAATTATATTTTTTTCTCAGAGTATAGAAGGAGTTTAGGTTTAATGAATTTAAATTTTATGTACCTAAATGAAAGTGATATAGCCTCCATGCCTAAATTTTTTTTGAAAGAAGAAGATAAAAATTTTTTAAAGAATAATGAAGATTCCTCCTGGGTTCTTTTAAATGGTATAAATTTTGTAGATTCAGGTAAGGGAGATTACATTCTAAGGAATGATACACTAATTTATGTAGGTGAAAATAAAGGTAATGTGTCACCAAATTTTGTTTTTGTTGGTCCATTCAAAGGTGATTATGAATTTGTTGATGGAAAAAATTATTTTGTTTATGTGGGAGAAGGTAGAGGGTCTTATAAACCTGGAAAATGGGGAATTAATCCGAGAAGAAATCAGAATTTAATTTTTAATTTGGTGTCTCAAAATAAATTTATAAAGATAGATAACATTTCAGGTTTTTCCCTTTTTAATCCAAATCTTTTTACAAATAAAAGTTTAACAGGTTTTTTTGAGGATTTTAAATTTAATATTGAAAAAGGAAAGTTTGGTATTGATTTTAATTTTTTAAGTAAGAGAAATTTTAAATCACCTTTCAGAATCTTTGAAGAAAATTATTTCTATTATTGGGGAAAAAATGTAAGGGGAAATTTTTATGATACAAGGATAAAACCCTATTTAAGATTAAATGAAAATTTTAATCTCTATTACAGTTTTTCTCATTTAAAAGGCGAAGGTCTTATAGTAGATAAAAATTCCTATGGATACGAATTTAATTATTTTTTAAAAAATAAAACCGATATGGAGGTTTTGAATTATAAGAAAAATGATTTAAAAAGATTAAATTTATACTTTGAAAGAAAAGGAATATTATCACCCTTTTATAATTATTTTTATGAAATAGATACCTTAAAAATTAAAAAAATAACAGAAAATTTTGGATTTAAAATAGATTTTAAAAATAAGAGTTTTTTATATGAGATCATTTCCTTTAGAAGAAAAAAGTTAAGAGAATTAAAAAATAATTTCAGAATTGTTTATTATTTAAATAAAATAAACTTAAAGTTAAATTCAAGTTTAA
>CBFGJR010000165.1:0-15990 GCA_965649145.1 Caldifarciminota bacterium
AAATACTATAAACTTATTCTTTTAAAAGAGGAAAAAGAGATAAAGAATTATGTCGAAAAGAATCCCCTTGAAGCAAAAGAGAAACTTGCTTTTGAGATAACAAAAATTTTTCATAATGAAGAAAAGGCAGAAAGGGCAAAATCATATTTTTATAAAACTTTCAGAAAGAGAGAGATACCTGAAGAAATTCCCGAATACAGGACTGTGAGTAAAAAACTTATTGAAATTCTTTTTGAAAGTAAAATTGTTTCAAGTAAAAATGAGGCAAGGCGACTCATCAGGCAAAGAGCTGTTGACATAAACGGTGAAAATGTTACCGATGAAAACCTTACTCTTGAAAAGGGAAAATATAATTTAAAAATTGGAAAGAGAAAATTTTTGAAGGTTATAGTTAAGTAAAGTGAGAATTTTTGTATTTGGAGCCACAGGTTCTATAGGGAAAAATTTTTTCTTCCTTTTAAAAACATATCCTGAACTTAAACCAGTAGGTATCCAGGCTCATAAAAATGAAAAAAAACTTTTAGAATTAAAGAGAAAATTTAATATTGATTTTGCTTTCATAACAGGAAAGGAGGGAGAAAATAAAGAGATCATTTATGACAGGGAAAAGTTAAAGGAATTTATAAATTCCAATAGGGTGGAAAGGATACTTTTCGGTGCGGGAGGTACTGATCTTGCTGATATATTTTTAGAAATTCTCCATTCTGGTAAAAGAATATGTATGGCAAATAAGGAGATAATAATAGCTTTTGGTGAAATAATCAAAACAAAGAGTCTAACAAACCTGATTCCTGTGGATTCGGAACACTCTTCAATTTTCAGGATTTTAAAAAATCTCAAAAAGGAGGAGATAAAAAAAATAATTCTAACTGCCTCAGGCGGTCCCTTCTATGATTTAGCAAATTCAAAACTGTCAGGAATAAGTGTGAAGGATGCTGTTAAACACCCGAGATGGAAAATGGGCAAAAAAATAAGCATTGATTCTGCTACACTTATAAACAAAGGTTTTGAAGTCATTGAGGCTCATTACTTATTTGATATAGAACCTGAAAAAATTGATATTCTCTATCATTCTGAAAGTAAAGTTCATGGAATGGTTTTATTAAAGGATGGAACATACATGGCACATATAGGAGAAACTGATATGAGAATTCCAATTCTGTATGCTTTATTTTATCCTGAAATTAAGGAATATAAAGGAATAAAAAAATTTTATGAGAAATTAAGTTTCAAAAAATTAAAAAGGGAAAAAAGAAAATTAATTGATTTATGTTTTAAAGCCTTAAAGGAAAAAAGAGGAAAACCTGCTTTTCTTATAGGAGCAGATGATGAGCTTGTAAAGTTATTTTTAAAGGGTAAAATAAGATTTCCTGACATTGAAAGAATTCTTTTAAAGATTTATAAGAAAGCACCTCTTATAAATGATAAAGATTTTGATGAAATAACAAGGATTATTGAAATTTCAAAAAAATTAGTGTATAAAGAAATTAAATGATATCAACTATTTTGATTACCCTTTTGCTTCTCTCTATATTAATTTTCATCCATGAATTGGGACATTTTTTTGTAAGTAAATCACTTAAAGTTCCTGTGGAAGAATTTTCAATAGGATTTGGTCCTAAGGTTTTATCCTTTAAAATTAGAGAAACAACCTTTAAGATTTCCTCCATTCCTTTTGGTGGATATGTAAAGATTTTCGGTGAAGAAAGTGAGGGAGAAAATTCCTTCTGGGAAAGACCATTTACAATTAAATTTTTAATTCTTATAGCAGGTGTTGTTTTTAATTTTGTTTTTGGTTTTTTAATAATTTTTTTATTATTTTTCATTTTCGGTATTGTAGAATCTCCTCCTTACATTGATGAACCTGAAAAATTTAGCCCTGCTTTTTTAAGTGGGTTTAAATTTAAAGATAGAATATTAAAAGTTGATGGGAGAAATTTTGTAAGATGGAAGGATTTTTATGCTGTTTTTCAGGATGGTGATACCCATAAAGTAAAAATATTAAGGAATAAAAGAGATACTGTTGAACTTAAATTATGGGGAATCTGGGATGATACTCTTTCAAGGTATCATACTGGTTTAGAACCCTTTTTCTTTCCTGTCATTGGTGAAGTTTTAAAAAACTTTCCGGCTGAAAAAGCAGGTCTTAAAAAGGGTGACACAATTATCAAAATAAATAATATAGAAGTAAATAAATGGGATGATATACAGAAAATTATTGAGAATTCTAAGGGGGAGGAAGTTCTGATTGAACTTAAAAGAGATAAAAATATTTTAAAATTTTCTTTAAAACCTGTTAAGATCAAGGATTCATATAAAATTGGAATAAGGGCTGATATAAATATAATAAAGTTACCTATTTTTTCCGCTCTTTTTTACGCAGGGGAAGAAACTTATTTTATTATCTATCAGACTTTCAGAATACTTTATTTACTCATTAAAAGGAAGGCACCTTTTAGTTCTGTGGGGGGACCACTTATGATCGGAAAGGTAGTGGGAGAAACAAGGAAATCTGGAATTAGTTCCCTTTTATTTATACTTGCCTTTATTTCCATTAATCTTGCGATAATTAACCTTTTTCCTTTTCCTGCACTTGATGGGGGTCATCTATTAATAATTACATTAGAAGCAATTATCAGAAAAAGATTATCCTTTAAATTAAGAACCCTTATACAGGTAATAGGATTTATGTTTCTTATATCGCTCGCAATTTTAATAACTATATTTGATATTCACAGATTACTTAAATGATGGAAAAAACATTATAGGTATTATATCAAAAGGCAAAAACAGTATCATAGGCATTGAAAATGTAAAAAGGAACTGGGAAAATTTTTCAAAAAAGAGGTTATTTACTTTCTTTTTAAAAATTTTTTCTGAACAAAAACATAAATTGAGGGAATGAATATTAAACTTACTAAAAGGGAAAAGAAAAGACCACCTATTACAGATACTGCAAGAGGTCTCCAGGACTCAGAACCTTCTCCTCTAAAGAGAGCAAGGGGCAGTAAACCCATAATCGTTGTTAAACTTGTAATCAGTATTGGTCTAAATCTCCTCAATGCACCTTCCTGTGTAGATTCTAAAATACTTTTACCCCCAAGCCTTAACCTTTCCACATAGTCAAGCATCACTATTGCATTATTAACCACTATTCCTATCATCATAACCATACCAACAAAGGAAGGAACAGAAAAGGGAATACCTGTTAATAGATGTATCAAAGCAACCCCAGTAACACCTGAAGGAACTGTAAACATTATTATAAAAGGTAAAAGGAATGACTCAAACTGAGCTGCCATAACAAGATAAACAAGAACTATTCCTATAAGAAAAGCGTAAAAAAGTACTTTGAAGGATTCTGCCTGCTCCTCTGTTAATCCACCAAACTCAATTCTATATTCCCCATGGGGTATAATTAAATCTTTCAATTTCCCGAGCAGTTCCTTTTTAATCTCTCCTATGGGTCTACCAGAGGATTCAGCTTGAACTTTAACTACCCTTTCTTTCTTTTCCCTTTCAATGGAAAGGGGTGTAAACCCTTTTTCCAGTTTAAAAATATTTCCCATATATATTTTTTGGTCACCGATAGGGAAAGATATAAAAGGCAATAATTCTTTATTTTTCCTGTAATTATCTTCAAGAACTATCTTTATATCAAGTTCCTTTTTACCGATTTTAAAGGTTCCGGCTTTTTCACCAAAATTCAAAGCCCTGAGATAAGAACCAAAATAAGATGAAAAAAATCCAAATTTTGAAATCCTCTCTCTATCAGGAATTAAAAGATACTCAGGTAAACCCTTTTCTCTTGAAATTCTTATACTCCTTAAACCTTTTGTTTTTTCCAACACATTCTTAATATACTCAGCAATTGAATCTGTAACCCTGAAATTTTCTCCGTATACTAAAATTTCAATCGGGGCACCAAAACCCTGAATAAGATTCTGAATATTTCCAGATGTTAAAACCTGAAAAGTTTTTATTCCGGGAATTTTTTTGATCTTTTTCTCTATCTCTTCCGCGATTTCAAAAACACTCCTTTTCCTTTTTGCGGGGCTTCCTAAATTAACATAAAAAAATCCTGTATTTTCACCCTCAACAAACCCCATAACACTTGCAAAACCAGATTCTGTTCTTCCCACCCTTAAGGTAAAAGTTTTTACCTCTTCAATTTCCTCTAAAATATTTTCAATTTTACTTGCCACACTATCAGTAACAGAAAGTTTTGCGCCAGGTGGAAGAATAAAACTACCTCTCAATTCTCCAGAATCAGCCCCTGGAAAAAATTCAGTCTTTACCAAACCAGTAAAAAATAAGAATACTCCAAAAACAAAAAATAAAAATCCTGCTATGAGTGTAAAATAAAGCCTCCTTAGAGCAAAATTAAGTGTTTTTTTATAAATTTTTCTAAGTAAATCAAACAATTTAAAAAGAATGCCTTTTTCTTCTGGAATATCTCTAATAACAAGTCTTGATAAAGTTGGAGTTAAGGTTAAACTGACTAAAAGAGATGTTAAAAGAACGGTTGTTACAATCATTGCAAGTTGTCTGAACATAATTCCAACAAAACCTGTCCCGATAACAAGAGGACCAAATATAGCAATTGTAGTTAATGTAGAAGCAAGGATGGGAGAAAATACCTCTTTCGCCCCCTTAAAAGCAGCATTTAAAGCATCCTCCCCTTTTTCTCTTCTAAAAAATATGTTTTCAAGAACAACCACAGCATTATCCACAACCATACCAGCAGCAAGAGCAAGGGAAGAAAGGGAAATTATGTTTATTGAACCACCTGTTAATTTTAAAAGTATAAATCCAGCGAATAAAGAAAAAGGAATTGTAAGAGCTATAACAAAACTTGAAGAAAAATACCTCAAAAATATAAAAGTAACAAGGAAAATAAATAAAAAAGCCCAGTATATTGTACTAATTAAATTCTGAATCGAACTTTTTATAAACCTTGAAATATCATTAACAACTTTTAAATTTACTCCTGGATAATCTTTTAAAATCTTTTCAACTTCTCTTTTTACCCTATCTGAAACAAGAACCGTATTTGCACCTGATTGTTTTAATATCCCAAATATAAGTGAAGGAATTTTCTCTGTTCTAACCTTTGTTATAAGGTCATCATAATCAAGTTTTACATCAGCAACATCTTCCAGTTTAAAAACACCTCTCTCTTTAACATAAATAGGAATCCTCTTTATTTCATCAAGAGAGGAAAACTTTGAATTTACTTTCGCTGTAATTGAATAGTAATTATCTTCAAAATTTCCTATAGGAACATTTATATTTTCCCGCAAAATCGCCTCCTTTATCATTAAAGGAGTTATTCCATACTCTTCAAGATATCTTTTTTTAAGTTCAATTTTTACAATTTCCCTTCTACCACCACCCCAGAACTGAATATCTCCAACACCTGGGATTCTCTTCAGTCTTTCTACAATTTCATCCTCAAAAAATGCTCTTAAATCAAAAAGAGTATCCTTAACCTGAAAAGTTCCAACAAGAATAGGAATTTGGGAAAGGTCAAATTTAAAAACTTTTGGAATATCAGCATCTTCTGGAAGATAATATTTTGTTATTTCAAGTCTTGTTCTTATATCATCAGCTGCCTTATCAATATCTGTACCCCAGTCAAATTCCACTGTAACAGCAGAAATATCCTGAAGTGAAAAAGATTTTATATTGGTAACATTAGGTACTGTGGATACAGCATCCTCTATATATTTGGTTACCTCCTCTTCCATTTCCTCTGGAGAAGCACCGGGTCTTATGGTTATTATACTTACCATTGGTATTGAGACTTCCGGAAAGAAATCTATCGGTAATATACGGATGGAGAAAATACCAAGTATTAAAAGTGCCGCATAAACCGAAAAGGTAAAAATTGGTCTTTTTACAAAGAACTCTGTCATTTTAAATCTCCGTTTAATATTTTAACTTTCATACCCTCTCTTAAAATTTCAGCCCCTTTTAAAACAACAAGGTCATTTTGAGTAAGACCACTTATTATCTCAACAAATCCACCTGACTCAATTCCTGTAACAACCGGCACTCTTTTACTTACATTATTTTCTATTACAAAAACTGACTTTTTAGCAGTCCCCAAAACACATTTTGATGGAATTTTTAAAACATTTTCTTTTTTTAGAACAGGAATCTCCACTTCACAGGGTGTTCCGGGCAAAATTTTTTTGTTAGGTGTAAAAAAGACTCTCGATTCAAAATTCCCTGTAAGAGGGTCTGAAGCTTGAGTTATCTCCCTTATTACACCTTTAAATTCTTCTGAATTAACATGAATTTTAACCAATTTTTGAGGAGTAATATATTTAAAATATTCAGCAGGTAAAAACAATCTAACCTTATATTCTCTATCTCCATAAATTCTTGCAAGAGGCTTCTGAGGAGAAACAAATTCACCTTTATCAAATTTAAAATAGGAAATTTTCCCGGAAACAGGAGATTCAATTTTTACAGGTTCAAATTCAAAACCATATTCCCTTCTTTCAAGAAGTAAAATAACCTCCCCCTTTTCTACATAATCACCTTCATTTTTAAGTTTTTTAAGATAATAACCAGGAATAGATGAATAAACAAGAACATCAGGATTCCCCTCTATTTGGGATGAAAGTTTAAGCTCAAGCTGAATTTCACCAATAACTGGCTTTATAACAGTAACAGGGATAACTACCTCTTCACTTAATTTTGTACCTTCATTTTTTCTTTGACAGGATACATAAAAAAAGGAAATTACGAGCAATAATGTTATTAAACTTTTTTTCATCATTCACCTCCTTTTCCAAAGTCTAAATTTACCCCATAAAGGGTTGATTCATATTTAATTTTTGCCTCTTTTAATTTAAAAAGTGAATTTAAATACATAACCTCAACTTCAAGATATTTCCTTAAAGCATCAAGAAAATCGGTATTTGAAATAAATCCCTTTTCATACTGATTTTTTGATATATCAAGAGATTTCTGTGTCAATTCAAGAGATTTTTTTGAAAACTCAAAAGACTTTATTGCAGATTCAAATTCCTTTTTAGCAGAAATTATATCCTCTTCTACTTTTTTCTTTGTAAAATCAAAAAGATATTCAAGAGATTTTTTGTCAGCCTCCCTTTTTCTTATTTCATCAATTCTTTTACTAAAATCAAATAAAGGAAAAGAAATAAAAAGATTATACTGGAAATAAGAGCCCCATTCATCTCTGAAAAAACCATAAGGTTTCCCGTAAATATAATTAACACTACCAAATACCTTAGGCATAAAACTTGAATAAGCTGATTTTTTGTTATAATCAAGAATTTCAATATTTTTATTCAGAATAGCAAGATCAAGCCTTAAAGGATTTTTTTCTTCAAGAATTGTATCAGGAACTAAACTATCAACAAGGACAACCTCATCTTTCGTATCAATATTACAAAAAGTTTTAAGGGAAGAAATAACTCTTATATAAAATTTCTCAAAATCTGCCAAATTAGATTCAAGTTGCTTTTTCTCTGCTTCACTTCTTAAAACATCAAGTTCAATCGTAAAACCTGCTTCATATCTTTTTTTTGCCACCTTAATATGCTCATCAAGAATTTCAATAATTCTTTTATATTTATTTAAGGCGTATTTTAAAAATAAACCCTGATTGTAAAGCATTCTAACAAGAAACTCAAGTTCTTTTTCCTTTAACTCCTTTTCCTTTAATTTAGAATCCCTTAAAGAATTCATCATTTTAAGCGTATATAATCTTTGAAAACCTGAAAAGATTAAATATTCAAGAGTAAAATTTAAAATCCTCCTTTCGGCTTTTCCAAAAGTTATCTCTACGGGCTTATATATTGGCTGTAAAGTAACAGGGTCAATCCCAACAAGAACATACTGCGTTATTCTATCCACAAAGGTTGAGTGCGTATAGGTAAAGGAAGAATTTAATTCAGGAAGAAAGGACTTTATTACCTCTCTTCTACTTGAATTCACTGATTTTATTTCCTCAATTTTAGATTTTATGAGGGGGTTTGTAAGCACCTTTTTTACTGCTTCCTCTTCAGTTAAATAAACCTGAGAAATTAAAAAAATTAGACATAACATTTTATCCTCCTTCTTTTATATCAAGAATTTTTTTTATATAATTCCAAGCCATTTCAAAAGATACTTTTTTACCAAAAAAATCCTCTGCCATTGAGCTGGACCTTATAATTCCAAGAATTGTAACAGAATCAGAATAAATATTCTGGTGAATTGAAAAAACCTTTAAATTTTCCCCTTCCCTCAAAATAGACCCGATTCCTTTTAAAATTTTTCTTAAATATGGCAAAACTCTCTTTATAATTTCTTTTCCCAGTTCACCTGGCCATAACCTAACAGCACTTTCATAATACTTCTTTTTCTCATAAAAACTGTTATAAATAAGGGAAAGTAATTTTTTCAGCTTTTTCTGTGGCTCAAGCTCACATTTAACAATCTCTTCAACTTTATTATAAAACTTCTCAATTTCATAAATTATAGCGGAAAAAAAGAGCTCCCTTTTATCCTTAAAATAAATATAAACTGTCCCTTTTGCAATACCAGCTTTTTCCGCAATATCCTCAATACGGGTATTGTAAAAACCTTTATCAAGAAAAACCGAGATGGCACTTAAAAGTATTTTTTCCCTGTTTTCCATAAATGACTGACCGTTCAGTCATTATTATACAATTTTTTTTAAAATATTTCAAGTCTATTATTTTGAATTTATTTTTTTGAATTAAGACCTATTTTCGGACAAAAATTTTGAGCAGGGCAAACCTCACAAAGGGGTTTTAAAGGTTTACAAACTCCCTGTCCAAAGGCTACAAGGGCTCTGTTTATTCTATTCCAGTACTCCCTTGGGAAAATTTCTTTTAATTTTCTTTCGGTTTCCTCCGGTTTTTTTGTGCTAACCCACCCCAGCCTGTTTGAAATTCTATGGACATGTGTATCCACGCATATCTCATCCTTTTTAAAAATTTCTATTAAAATTAAATTTGCAACCTTTCTACCAACCCCCGGTAATTTTACAAGTTCTTCAAATTTATCTGGAATTTTCCCATCATATTTTTCAATAATTTTTTCTGATAATCTCTTTAAAATTTTCGCCTTTGTCTTGTAAAAACCAACAGGGTAAATCAATTTCTCAATTTCCTTAATCTTTAATTTTTTCAAATCATTAAAATCCTTTACTTTTTTTAAAAAATTCTCCATCACTTTACCTGTTATTTCATCCCTTGTTCTTGAAGAAAGAATAGCTGAAATCAAGGTTGAAAAATGAGATTTTCTTTTAACAGCAATAAGTGTTACAAGTGGAACTTTAAGATTCTTTGAGTATTCTTCTATCTTTAAAAATAAATCACAATGTGAAATTTCCTTCATTTAATATTAACTCCTTCCAGTTTGAGAAGTTTTTTCTTCCAATCAAGTCCCCCACTAAAACCACCTAAATTATTTTTCCCTATAACCCTGTGACATGGAATAATGATAGGATAGGGATTTTCTTTAAGAGCCTTTCCCACTTTTCTCCTTAAATTTCTATCACCTAATTTTTCAGCGAGTTCAGAATAGGTAATTGTAGTACCCCGTTTAACTTTTAAAAGTTCCTTGAAAACTCTCCTTTGAAAATCATCAAGGGAATCTAAATTTATTAATTTTAAAGAAAACTCAAAATTTTCTTTATTGCCCTTAAAATAATTTTTAAATTCCTTTAAACTTTTTAAAAATTTTCTTTCCACATTCCCCTCTAAAATAAAATTTTTATAATTTTTGCTATCAATAAAGCTTATTTTTCTTATTTTCCCCCTCTCTAAAAAAATTGAAATTTTACCAAGAGGTGATTTTATTTTAACCGTGCAATCTTTCATAAATTATTTCTGCGAGCTTTCTTCCTATTCCTTTAATTTTTGCAATTTCATCAACACTTGCTCCTTTTAATCTTTCAAGGGAGCCAAAAAATCTTAAAATCTCCATTTTCTTTTTTTCACCAATTCCAGGTATCCCATCAAGTTCTGAAATTCTAACCTTTTTCTCCATTTTCTGTCTATGGAAAGTAACAGCAAACCTGTGTGCCTCACTTCTTATATCCCTTAAAAGTCTTATTGCATAGGATTTTTTAGGTATCATCACCTCACTACCATCAGGAAAATATAACTGGTCAAAGGTTTTGGCAAAGGCACAAACTTTAACATCTTTTATATCAAGTTCATTAAGGACTTTAAGGGCAGCGCTCAATTGTGGTTTTCCTCCATCAATTATAAATAGATCTGGAAATTTTTCATTTTCCTCCTTTAATCTTTTAAATCTTCTCTTTACAACCTCATAAACCATATGAGGGTCAGACCCTGCTTCCTCTGTTTTAATTTTGTATTTTCTATAAGATTTTTTATCCCTTTTACCATTTTTAAAAACAACAACTGCTCCAACTCTTTCATCTTGAAAAGTATGGGAAATATCAAGACACTCAATATGAAAGGGATATTCTGAAAGATTTAAATTTTCCTTCAGTTCAATAACTGCCTTAGAGGGCAAAATTTTCCCTTTCTTTTCAATGTAATACTCTTCAAGTTTTACTCTTGCATTTTCCTCAGCCATCTTTAAAAGTTTCACCTCATCTTCACCCTCAGGTTCTCTGAATTTTATTTTAACATTCCTTTTAAGTTTTAAAGCCTCTTCTATTTCCCTGTAATTTTCATCAATTTTGGGAAGAACAATCTCTTCTGAACCAAGAATACCTGAAAGATAGTACTGGGAAGCAAAGGAAAATAAGACATCCTTTTCCTCAAAGTAAAAAGGGACATCAAGAATAAAGTTTTCCATATCAAGAAGTTTACCCTTTCTGACTCTTAAAAGGGAAATTGAGGAAAAGGGATGATGAATCTGGCATACTACAATATCAAGGGATTTTTCCTCCTCTAAAACAGCACTTTGGGTTCTTGCAAGTTCCCTTATTGAATACAGGGCATCTCTTAACCTCGCTGCCTTCTCAAATTCCATTTTATCCTTACATTTTTCTATTTCCTTTAAAAGGTAATCCTCTACACTTTCTGTTCTACCTGTGAAAAATAGAACTGCTTTATTTACAACTTCTCTATATTCCTTAGGGTCTACGAAACCTTCCACACAGGGAGCAGGACACCTTTTAAGGTCGTATTCAAGACAGGGGGTTATTTTCCTCTTTGAAGGCAATTTATACTTGCAAGTTCTTATTGGAAATATTCTTAAAGTTAACCTCAAAGCCTTTCTCAGAGATTTTGCAGAATGAAAAGGTCCAATAAGTAAAGAACCGTCATCTCTTAAATCTCTTGTCATAAAGATTCTTGGGTAAATTTCCTTTAAAGTTATTTTAAGATAGGGATATTTTTTATCATCCCTTAATCTTATGTTGAATCTTGGCTTTTTATTTTTAATCAAATTATTTTCAAGGAGAAGAGCCTCAGGTTCAGAGGAAGTAATAATAAACTCAAATTTTTTAACTTTTTCAATCATTAAGTTTAATCTTGGATTCTCATACTCTGCGTTAAGGTGAGTTCTTATTCTTTCCCTTAAATTTCTTGCCTTACCAATATAAAGAAGATTACCTTTTTTATCATAAAAAAGATAGACTCCTGGTTTTTCAGGAATAATTTGAAGATTTTTCTTATCAAATTCCATATTAAAAATATTATATTTAAATCAGGGCAAAGAAGAGTACTTAAAGCTTGTCAAATAGAATTTATTTTTCTTATAAATTTTATTATCTTTAAAAACTGTCAAATAATGAATACCTGGATTTAATTCCATATCTTTTGCAAGATAGTATAAAAATTTATCGGTTTTATTTAAAGAATCAGATATATCAATACTATCAATAAAAACCCTGAAACCCTTAATTTTATTTGCCTTAAAAACAAAAAGAACTTCCTCTGGTGTTAAGACTTCTTCATTTGAAGGTGATATAATAATAATTTCTCTTTCAGTTTTAAACACAAATTTAAAAAGAATAACAAAAATCAAGGATAAAGTAATAAGAGCAGGAACAAAAGATTTAATAAATTTTTCTTTTTTTCTTTCCCTTTTCAAAATTTCCCTTCTTATTTTCAATTTGAGGTCAAGGGGAACCTCTATTTCAAAAGACTCAAAAATTCCCCTTACCTTTTCATAATTATCTTTACACTCCTTACATTCCTTTATGTGATTTTCAAGTTCTATAAAACTTTCGCCTTTATTTTCAATTATTTCAAATATTTCATTTATTTCGAAATGTCTCATTTCAATAATTCAATTAAAAGTTCTCTTCCCCTTTTAAGTCTTGTTTTTACAGTTCCTTCAGGAATACCAAGAATTTCTGAAATCTCTTTAATCTTAAAATTTGAAACATAGTAAAGTTCAAGGGTTTCTCTTATTTCTTCAGGTAACATTTTCATTTTTTCAAAAACTTTTTCCTTTCTTTCATCTCTCTCATAAGAATAATGTTTTTCATCAACAAAATCAAGGGGTATAAATCTTTTAAATTTTCTCTTTCTGTAGAAGGAAATAACAGAATTCATTGCAATTTTAAAAATCCATGTATAATAGGAACTTCTTCCTTCAAATTTATCAAGTCCCTTATAGACTTTGAAAAATATTTCCTGGCAGAGGTCCTCAGTATCCTCTCTGTTTGATACTTTGTAATAAACATATTTCCAGATTCTATCAAAATATTTATCATAAAGGATATTGAAGAGATTTTCTTTTTCATTTTTCTCCATTTTAACTTAATTTTTCCGCATCATCTTTCTTTCTCTTTTCATTTCCCTTAATTTTTCTCTTATTTCATTAAATCTTCTACTCCCGAGTTTCTCATAAATTTTCCTGAACCCCTCTATCTGTTTGATTCTCAAATTTTTATTGAGTTCTGCCAGTTCCTCTATTAATTTTTCCGCTTTATTGAACTCAATATTTTCAGACTGCATAACCTCTTCCAGTTCAATCTCCTTAATTTTAATTTCCGATTTTATTTTTTCAGTTTCCTTTTCTAAACTAAAATAGAGGTTTTCAAAAAATTCTATCTCGTCCTTTGAGAGTCCTATATTTTCCTGAATATCACTTTCAAGGGCTAAAACTCTTATAATTATTTCAGGATTCCTTCTTAAATACATTCTTTTTAAAAATTCAACCTGTTCGGGCTGGGCTATCAGGAGTATTAAAGGTATTAAAGATTTCATACAAATTCTCCTTTTTATTTTAAGGGGTTTGAACCCTGAATTAATATTTGACGCAGTTTAATTAAAATGGGTTCATTTTTTATAATTTATTTCTGATGAAAAAAGAAAGAAAAAAATGTAAAAAACATCCTGAAAGATTTCTTACAAGAAAGTGTTATAGATGCAAAAAAGAAATATGTTCAAAGTGTTCTATTAAAAAATACAGGCATTATTTCTGTTCAAAAAAATGTATTTATTTATTCCTTTTTGAAAATTTTAAAAAGAAAAGAATTTATAAAGAGCCCCTATCTTACCATTATATTAAATTAATTTTTGCTTCCTTTGTACTATTATTTTTTATTTCAATTTATCTTCTTTATAAAAAACCAGTCATTGAACATAAGGATTTTATTCTAAAAAAAATTTACATAGCGGGAAAATCCTATCCATTATTTTTTGATGGTTCAATTTTTAGATTCAAAACTGATAAAAAGGTTATCTATTTTACCTTTGATGGTGGTAGTTACGCCGCCAGGGCTGATGTAATACTTAATATTTTAAAAAAATACAACATAAAAACATCTTTTTTCCTTACCGGTGAATTTATGGAAAAATTCAAGGGTATTGTGAAGAAAATTGTTTCTGATTCCCATGAAGTTTTAAATCATACATACTCGCATCCCCATTTTACAACCTATGAAATTAATAAATTAAATCTATCAATTAAAGGTTTATCACCTGAAATGGTATTTGCTGAGCTTTTCAAAACCGAGGAATTATTTGAAAAAATAACGGGTAAAAAGATGAAATTTATATGGAGGAGTCCCTATGGGGAGGAAAATTTTGAAATAAGAAGATTGGCAAATAGACTTGGTTACATTCATGTGAGATGGACCTATGATTTCCTTGACTGGAAAAGTATAAGGGATTATAGGGAAAGATTTGAAAATTTTAAAAAAATAGAGGATAAAAGAGGTTATATTTTGCTTTTACATCTTGGTTCCCCTGAAAATGATACTTCAGAATACAAAATTTTTCTTGAAAATTTAATTAAAGAATTAAAAAATGAAGGCTACCAATTTAAAAAAATATCTGAAGGAATAAAGGAGGAATTTTTATGGAACCAAAAGATATCCTTGAAAAACTTGAGGTATTAAAAAGGGGACATTTTCTCTTAACAAGTGGAAATCACTCCGATATTTATTTTGAAAAATACAGGATTCTCTCCTATCCTTTTTACCTCAAGAAATTACTTGAATTCTCCCTTGATTTTTTAAAAAGAATTGAATTTGAAGTGTTTCTTGGTCCTTTTACAGGTGGTGCTATAATTGCTGAGATTTTAGGGCTTATGTTTAATAAAAGGGCAATATTTGCAGAAAAAGAAAAAGAAGAATTTGTTATAAGAAGGGATTTTTCAATAAATTTTCCTGTAAATGGAATTATAGTGGATGATGTTATAACAACGGGCGGTTCTATTCAAAAAACACTTAAAGCGAGTGAAAAAATCTTAAATGTTAAAGGTATTCTCGTTTTAATTGACAGGAGGGAAAAGGAAGAAGATTTCGGAATCCCTTTTTATGCAATTTATAAAGAAAAAGTAAAAATTTTTTCACCTCAGGATTGTCCTTTATGTAAAAAGGGAATTCCTCTTGAAAGACCGGGAGGAAAGACTTATTCTATTTAATTAAAATTATTTTTTTAGATTTATAACCTGATTTTAAAAAGTAAATACCTCTTTTTTTAACTTCAATTCTTCTGCCTGAGATAGAGTATAACCCACCCTCCGTTTCCAATGTTAGATTTATAATTTTATTTTCTTCTATATCCTGCGAAGGTGAAAACTCCTCATTTATATCAAGATAGCCTGAGTTATTTATCCCTCCGATTGCATAAAGTTTACCTCCTGAAAAATCTCCTGAAAATTCACTCCTTGCTGTAGGCATAGACAAGCCCGTTTCCCAGATATTTGTAGAAAAATCAAATTCTTCGTTAATATCAAGATACCCATTTCTATATCCACCAATTGCGTATATTTTAAAACCATCACATTTAACTAAAAGAAAACTTCTTGATGTAGGCATACTTATTCCAGAAGACCATGTATTGGTAGAAGGGTCATAAATCTCAGTTATGTTTAAATCACCTGTTCCGTTCTTACCCCCTATTGCATAAATTTTTCCATTATATACACAGGAACCAAAGTATGCTCTCACTGCTGGCATAGAAGTTTTTATACTCCATGTATTAGTTGAAACTGTGTACTCTTCATTTACGGATAGATACTGTGTACCATTAAATCCTCCAAAAACATAAATTTTTCCATTTAAATACACACCACCAGCTCCTTCTCTTGCTTGATTCATAGGTGCTCTTGTTGTCCATGTATCTGTTAATGGATTATATTCTTCGTTTATTTTTAAATAAGAGCCATTAAATCCACCTATTGCGTAAATTTTACTTCCATCTGATACAAGACACATTCTTTCTCTCGGAGTGGGCATTGGACTTTTTGTTTCCCAAGAATCTGTCACAGGGTCATAAACTTCGTTAGTTCCAAGAAAATCTGTTTCATTCCTGCCACCTATTACATAAATTTTGCCATTAACTTCAACTGCACCAAAACCTTTTCTTTTGACTGGCATTTTAGTTTTTGTTTGCCATATCTCAAAAAAAATTAAAAAACACAAAAAACTTTTTATTAAGTACATAAAAAAATTATATTCAATTTAATAAAGAAATACAATGTCATAAAAATATTTAGAACTTAAAAACTTTAAAAATAACTTCAAAAATTAAACCTAAAATAAAAAAATAACCAAATTTT
>CBFGJR010000166.1:0-1889 GCA_965649145.1 Caldifarciminota bacterium
TTTATTTTTCTTTTTTCTAATCTCAAGAAAAAAGAAAAAGGCAAAAGTGCTGAGCACTATCTATTTAAAGGATTTAAATTTCCTGTATTACACCCAGTCTTTTAATTTTTATCTTAAAAAAAGGGATTCTTTCTTTTTTCCCAAATATCCCTTTTTTTTAAAATCTTCTTTTAATCTTTATTTAGATTCAAGGAGATTTTTTAAAAAACTATTTTTTAAATTACCACTTAGTTTAAGAGAAAAATACAGGGAGATTTTTACATACTACCTTTTTTACAGGATTCCCTTTCTTTTTTCCTATTTAAGTTATTTAGAAAGAGAACTTAAAAATTATGAATATTTTATTACTCACGAGAATGTAACTAAGTTTATGATAATTTTAAAAAAATTTTTTAAAAAATTCTTTACGCTCCAGCATGGTCATGTGTGGAAAAAAGGAGCTGTTCCAATGGGTGAATTTAGTTATTTTATTTCAAATAAGGAGGAGATTTTTACATGGGGAGAGGAATTTAAAAAAAGATTTCTTGAAAGAGATATTGATGAAAAATTTATCCATGTTACAGGTTCTCCACTTCATGTTTCCCTTTTCAAAAGGGAGAAAAAATATGTATCAGAAAAAGGAAGGATTCTTTACATTACACAACAGGCTAAAGGAATGGAGGATGAACTCATTTATTTATTTTCTAATTTTCTTGAAGGTTTTAAAGGAGCACTTGAAGTTAGAAAGGATTTATTACTTGTTATAAAGGCAAGAAAAAGGGAAAATTTGAAAGTTTATAAAGAATTACTTGAAGAATTTAAAATAAAAAATTTTTTTATTTTAACTTCTAACTTATGGGATGAAATTGAAAAAGCAGAAATTATCTTTTGCTCCTATTCGACTGCAATATACGAAGCCCTTTTATTGAACAATCACATTTTTTGTATATTCCCCGAAGTTTTGACCCCCCCCTTCCCCTACTATTTATTTAAAATCCCATTTTCTACTGATCCTGAAAAAATAAAAAATTACATAATTGCTCCCTACCCTCTCAATTTTGATAAAAATATTTTAAAAAAATTTTTTGATAACATTTTTGAACCTGATTCAGTTTTTGTGAAAATTAAAGAGTTTATAAAGTAAAATTAAAAGTAAATGATTTTTGATACACATACTCACCTTAATGACGAAATTTTCAAGAAGGATCTTGACTCAGTAATAGAAAGAGCTTTTGAAAAGGGTGTTAATAAAATGCTTGTGGTGGGATACGATGTTTCCTCTTCTGAAAGAGCCATTGAAATTGCAAATAGATACAGGGGAAAAATCTTTGCTTCCCCTTCAATACATCCTCATGATGCTGATGATTTTGAAAAGAATTTCCCCGAAATAGAAGAACTTTCAAAAGAAGAAGGAGTTATTGCGATAGGTGAGACAGGTCTTGATTTTTTTAAGAATTTTTCTAAAAGAGAATCCCAGATTGAGTGTTTTAAAGCTCATATAGAACTTTCTAAAAAAAGGAATTTACCTTTAATATTACATGTGAGAAATGCTTTTCCAGAAGTTTTTGAGATTTTAAAAGATAATAAAGACTTGAAGGGTATATTTCATTGTTTTTCAGGAGGAATTAATGAAGCAAAAAAAATAGTTCAAATTAATTTTTTTGTCTCTTTCTCAGGTTCACTCACCTACGGCTCAAAAAAACTCGAATCTTCTCTTATAACTTTACCATTAGATAGGATTTTATTTGAAACAGACTGTCCCTATCTTTCTCCAAGACCCTTAAAAGGCAGAAATGAACCCTCTTATATTCTCCATATAATAGAGTTCGCATCCACTCTCCTTAAAATTGATTTTGAAGATTTAAGTAAAATTTCCTTTAAAAATTCCCTAAAAATTTTCAATCTTGAAT
>CBFGJR010000167.1:0-1888 GCA_965649145.1 Caldifarciminota bacterium
GTTGCATTAATTTTTCTTTATTTTAAAATTAAAATTTTTTCCCCCCTTTGATCTTTAAAAATTTTAAAATATACCCCTTTCTTATCAATTTTTTTGAGTTTTCTACCCTGAACTTCGTATATTCCATCGGTTTTCTTTCCATTATCTTTTTTCTCAATTTCCGTATTTAAAGCATTATATGTTTCAAAAACAGTTTTATTTTCTTTATACAAAATAGCATTATTTTCACCATTCACCACTATTCTATATCCTGTTCCATTTTCTGAGGTTTTAATTATCAGCCTGAAATTATTTGGAGTTTTCAAAAGTAAAATATCTTCATTTTCGTATAACACACTTTCTTTTGAAAATACCCATATTAAAAGAAAAATCCAAATTTTCATTTTTCCTCCTTTGCTTTAAAACCTTTCTTTTTTTATATAAACAAAATTAAGGCCTCCAAAATTAAGAAGGATTTCATCAGAAGAAGTAATATCAGAGATGTAAAAAGGAACAACATTTATTAGGTTATCCATTACAGGAGTTTTAAAGACAATTTCTTTTACAGGTTCCCCCTTTTCAAACAAAATACATAAATTTCCAAATGTCCATATTACTTTATCCATAGAAACTGTGAAACATTGAGAAATACTCAATTTTGTATCACAACACCCTTTTTCTCTTCTCTTTTGATACTCTTCCTCTATATTCCATAGAATCTCTTTCATCCCCTTATACTCGTAAAAATCATATGCCTTTACTATATTTAAAAATGTATCAAGAATTATAACATATGGTAAAGAATTAAAAAATATGTATATCTTTTCTGTAGTATAGCTTAAAAAATATCCCGGGTTTTGCCAAGAATATACCATCTTTATATTTAAAGGCAAGCTAAAATGAAATTCTCTTATTTTTTCACTTTTCGAGATATCAAAAATTATTATCTTATTTTTATCCTTTATACATACTTTATCATGATAAACAGAAAAGGGGGAAGATAAAAGCAGAGGATCTTCTCTTAAGTGGACCAAAATTCTGTCTTCAAAAGAATTTATATCAAAAACATGGAGCGCAAGAATTGTATCTTTCAGATGGTCTTTTGTTAGATAAAATAAGTAATTTTTATCTGGTAAATATTTGGTCCACAAACAAACATTTTCTTTTTTAATTTTCCTGGATTTTGAATTTATATTTAATATATGGTTTGCTAAATCTATGCCTACAAAAAAATCTTTTGAAGGATCATTAATTCCATAAAAATAAAAAAGAGAACTATCTCCCTTGAATTCAGGAAAAACTTCTATTTCTTCTTTATTTAGTGTAAAGATTTTCTCAAATATAATTTCCTCATATTTTTCTGTATCTCTGGAGCCTTGAGGACCTTCAGAAGGACAGCAACAGACAGAGGTCCGGGGCAAAAGACCACCACAGTATCCATAACATTTACATCCGTCTCTATTACCTGAACAGTGAGTCGCTTCACATACCGCTGCAATTACATTCCTCACCTCACAATGACATGAACCCCAGGGACCGCATGGAACATCTATACTTGCACTGGAATTGCATACATCTGGGCGAGCTGTTATTGTCTGACCTTTTAAATTGATTACATAACTTGATAACATCAGCAAACAAAATATTTTACCCATTATTCACCTCCTTTTTTTATATAATATAATACACGAAAAAAAAAAATTCAAGGAGATAAATTCAATAGAATTTTCAAAAATTTTTAACAACTCTATTTACACCCGAAGGCATATTTATTTTCTCAGAAGGGTATAATAATTTTTGGGCATGTTTATTGGAATATTTACATTAAATTAAACTTTTTTAATTATTTCAGCAAGAATCTCCTTTGTGCTTTCATCTATTTTTAAAAGTATCTTTTCAAGTCTTTTGT
>CBFGJR010000168.1:0-1867 GCA_965649145.1 Caldifarciminota bacterium
GTATTGCTCAGGAAAAAGGAGAAGAGAAAACTAAAAAACAAACCTTTTTAAATAGATTGAGTAATGGACAAAAGCTGAGAAAAAAGTTAATGTAAATTTTTCAGGTATATATATAGGGATAAAACGAATATTTGGAGGTGTAAAATGATACATATAAATTTTGGATATTTGAAATTTTTTCTTTTTATTCTTTTGTACAAAGTATAAGGTCAAAAAATATTGTATAGCCATTAAACCAATAAGTTTTTTTATTTCTTATCAAAGTGCAAAACCATTTAAGTGAAAGACCAAATGAAATATTTGTATTTTTGATCTTTTTTCTTAAACAAACATCTCCTACGCCGATAAAACTTGTAGCCGAGCCGTAATGTTTTAAACCAGGATAAAGAGGACCACTATATGTAAATCCACCAAACCCAATAGAGGGAATAAAATTTATATTTTTTATCGTGAAAATTTTTAAAAAAGAAAAAGATGAAATAAATTCACTAGCCCTATCAAATGGAGATAATAAAGAAGTGTCCCCAAACACCCTATATGATGCTCTTAAAATGATCTCTGGTTTTATCCCATAAGTATTTTTCCCTATCTCTAATCCATATTTTAAAAGAGCCTTACCGTTACCCATCCAAGCATTAGGGTGAGAAGAAAGAGTGGATCGAGAACTAAAAGATAAAGAAAGCCCATTTTCATAATTAATCCATAAAGATATAATGATAAAAAATAAATTCATTATACCTCCTTTTTGACAAATTAAAGATATATAATTATACTGAAAAAAAATTTTGTCAAGTGCATGTATAATCTTATACATTTTTGACAAACTCTTCTATTTCCTGTTTGAGCAATCCTTAGACCTTATTAATTTATGCCACATAAGGAAATTTTAAAAGTTAAATTAAGGAGGCGATTATTTCCCTTATGATTATGCATGCAGAAATAGCCCAGGTTATTTCCTGTGAGACTAAAAAATTGTATTCAACAACATCAAATCCTATTATATTTTCTTTAAAATTTGATAAAAATATTATTGTATTCAAAATTTCTTTGAAATCAATTCCTCCTGGTTCAGGATTTGTAACTGCTGGAAAACAGGAGGGGTCAAGAACATCAAGGTCAATAGATACATAAATTTTTTTTCTCCTTAAGATATTTTCAATTTTTTTAATATTCTCATAAACATTAAAAAAATAAGTGTTTTTTGTAATTTTTTCCTCTTTACCTTTTGCCCTTGCGCCAAATGTGAATACATTTTCCTTTCCTATTTTTTCTTCAACTCTTTTTATAACTGTTGCATAGTTTATTTCATCTTTTTTAAATATCCTTCTTCTATCAAGATGGGCATCAATATGAATTAATAAAAATTCTTTAAAAAATTTTTTAACTGCAAGAACTACAGGATAAGTTATAGTATGGTCTCCACCAATTAAAACAAACTTTTTATTATTTTTTAAGATATTTTCTATCCTCTCCTTTATTTTTTTAAAAATCTCCTCTTTCTTCAAATTGTTTATTTCAATATCGCCATCATCATAAAAGTCCTTTACAGATTTTTTTTGATAAGGTGAATAAATTTCAATTGCTTCTGATGCTTCCCTGATTTTTTTTGGTGCAAGTGATGTTCCCTTTTTAAAACTAACTTCACTTTCATAAGGAATACCAATGATTATTAAATCCGAATTTTTTTTACTATATCCCAGGAACTTCATATAAAATTTCTCCAATTTGAAAAATTAATTTATGTATTTTTTTAGAATAAAATTTTAAATTTTTAATTTCCCTTTTAATTTTGCTTTTTAATGGGTTATAAAAATCAGAAGCAAATAGATAGAGCCATATCCCACCAGGATAAGTTGGAGCAGGAGAA
>CBFGJR010000169.1:0-1859 GCA_965649145.1 Caldifarciminota bacterium
CTTTTTTCTGTTGGAAATGCAAAAATGTGTGCTAAATTTATAAAAGAAGTTTATTTTAACTGTAAAATTCTTGATAGGATGAGCGCAAAATGTCAGGAAGATGCAAAAAAACGCTTTTCACTTGGGCAAATGGCACTTTCATATTATGAAATTATCAAAAAACTAATCCAATCCCCACCTTTTATTAAACCACCACTTCCACTTGATAAATGGAACATTCCTTCTGCTTTCTATGGTGGAATTCGCACGAAATTGCCTAAAGGAATAAAAAACTTTATAAGAAACTGTAGAGAAAAGTTCTATAGATTATGCTTTCTTGGCTTCTTTTGACAATCCTTGCTCTCCTCTCATGCTCAATGTTAATATGGGGCATTTCCAGAAAAGAGCGATTTTATCAATATCCCACTATTTCTGGCGCTGTATGGTTTTTCTATATTGTTCCTCAAGCAATCGGAGCTATAAGAAATCCTTATAAATTTCCTGAAAGGGTTTTAGAAGATAAAGGCCTCGAAATCGCACTATCAATGTGTATTCATTGTACTTTAGCAGGCTGGTTTGGTTATATAAGTGGCAAATGGGAAAGGATAAGGTTATTCAGATCAGTAATTATTAAATCATCCACACTATTTAAGGCAGGTTTATTGCTTTATTTGATTTCTTTTTATGCTGCGTATAAATTAGCTTCTTTAACAGGAGGTTTTTTAATGCAGTTTACTGGTGGTGGGCACTATTCACTTGAATGGCGTGGACTTCCTGTTCGATATGCACTTATTATTGAAATGATGTATCCATCACTATTCCTCTGCTTACTGGCAACTTTAAAAAAACCCAGTTTTATAAGAATTATAGTAGTTTTGGTTCTTTTTATATACCCATTAGCAAATATAATTTTTCTTGGTAGAAGAAGTGTAGCACTTTTTTTGACACTGATTATTCTTCTCTCTTTTTTCTTTGCTAAAAAATATGTTCCCTCAAGAGTTGTTCTAATTATATTTATGATAATTGGGACGATTTTTGCTGTTATTTTGCCACAATATAGAACGATAACTCAATATGGTATTGATATGGAGAGTTTAAAGGAGATAAAAATACCAGCATCTATTCAAAATGTAATTTCAGGGAACCTGTATCAAGAATTTGATGCATTGGTAGTTGGAGCAGCGTTAATTAACAGGGAAAAAATATTTGGATTCGGCACCGGTTTTTATAATTCTACTATTGCCCAACTCATTCCAAGAGAGTTGATTGGTGAAGAACTTAAAAACAGGCTAATGGTATCTTTTGGTAAATTTGAGAAGGTTTTATATTCGGTTTATCAATGGACAATTCCTTATGGTAGTAATCCTACAGGTCCTCTAAATGCTTTTCATGAGTTTTGGTTTTTTGGAGCAATAATTTATTATTTTATCGGTCTTTTATCAAGAAACATTTTTGAATACGCCTATAGATATAACAATATAGAAGCACAGTTTTGGTATGTGATTTGGTGTTCAAAGATTCCAGTGACGATTTTAGGTTCTTTAACCGTGATTCCAGGACATATAATCACTTATATGGTTTTTTTTACCCCACTTTTTTGGGCTATAAAAAAACGGATAATTCTATATTAAATTCATTTTTCAGTTTATACTATAATGAAGAAATATTTTCAATTCAACTTTACATTCACAAGGAAAATTAAGAAATTGGCAAGTTTCAAAAAATGCATCAGAAATTCTGTAATTAAGAAAACTATCCTTGAATATTTGTTCTTTGATAAAACTTCTCAAAATCTAATTCGAAAAATAAACACATTTATAAAAAGCTTATGAGGATTTTATTCATTGGTTTACCCGGAAGTTCATTACATCATGAATTAC
>CBFGJR010000170.1:0-1841 GCA_965649145.1 Caldifarciminota bacterium
CTTATTTATTCAACTTATTATTTAGATATGGACATTGGGTTATCTTTAATTGGTGTAGGGTTAACATTTCTTGCGGGTGCTGTTACATATATGGCCTGGAGAAATGGAAAGATTGTAAAAGAAAATACAAAAGTAATACTTGAAAAAATGGACGAAGGATTCAGAAAAATGGATGAAGGATTCAGAAAGATGGAAGAAGGATTCAGAAAAATGGATGAAGGTCTCAGATTAATAGCGCAGCTTTTAGTTAGTGAAAACGAAAGGACCAGAAAGCAAATAATAGATGAGCTTAAGAAAACTTAAAAAAGCCAAGTTATATGTCAAGATTTTGAACCTTCTTTGCATTTTGCATTATAAATTCCCTTCTTGGTTCAGTTTTTTCACCCATTAAAATAGAAAATAATCTATCTGCTTCTGCCGCATCTTCAAGAGTTACCTTTTTTAAAATCCTTCTTTCAGGGTCCATAGTTGTTTCCCATAACTGCTCTGGATTCATTTCACCAAGACCTTTATACCGCTGAATATTCACACCATCCTCTCCTCCTATTTCCTTTAAAATTTCTTCTTTTTCCTCTTCAGAATAGGCATAAAAAATTTTTTTACCTTTCTGTAACCTGTAAAGAGGAGGCTGGGCTATATATAAAAACCCGAGTTCTATTAAAGGTCTCATATATCTATAAAATAAAGTTAAAAGCAAAGTTCTTATATGACTTCCATCAACATCAGCATCAGTCATTATAATTATCCTGTGATACCTTATTTTTTCTGGTTTGAAATCTTCTTCATCAAAACCTATTCCTATTGCCTGGAAAATAGTCTTAATTTCTTCATTTTTTAAAATTTTATCTATTGAAGCTTTTTCCACATTTAAAATTTTACCCTTTAAAGGCAAAATTGCCTGGAATTCCCTTGCCCTTGCCTGCTTTGCTGAACCACCTGCACTTTCTCCCTCAACCACAAATAACTCTGCCTTTGAAGGGTCTTTAATGGAACAATCAGCAAGTTTACCGGGAAGAGAGACTGATTCTAATAGAGATTTTCTTTTTGTCAATTCCCTTGCCTTTTTTGCTGCTTCCCTTGCTCTTGCTGTTGCTATAACAAGTTTAACAATTTCCTCAGCACAAGGAGGGTTTTCTTCAAGAAATCTGTAAAACCTATCATAAAATACTGATTCAACAATACCCTTTACATTTGAGTTCCCAAGTTTTGTTTTTGTCTGACCCTCAAACTGAGGCCCTGCCATTTTAACATGGATACAGGCAGTTAACCCTTCCCTTGTATCCTCTCCCTGTATCTCAATATCATTTGATTTAAGAAAATTATTCTTTTTTATATAATCCACTATTACCCTTGTAAGAGCTGATTTGAAACCTGTAACATGGGTTCCACCTTCGTGGGTATTAATGGTATTGACAAAACTCAGTATGTTTTCATACTGATAATCAGAGTTATATTCAAGGGCAATTTCAACTTCAATATCTTCCCTTTTTACTTCCATATAGAAAGGTTCATGAACAGGTTTTCTTGTCTCGTCAAGAAATTTCACAAAGTCCTTTAAGCCACCTTCTGCGTGAAACTCCTTTTCCCTTCCGTCTCTTTCATCAAAAATTTTAAGTCTTAAACCTTTAACAAGAAAGGAAAGTTCTTTTAATCTTCTTTCAACAATTTCAAATTCAAATTCTGTTTTTTTGAAAATTTCATGGTCAGGTTTAAATCTAACCTCTGTTCCCCTTTCTTCTGTTTTACCTATTTCCTTAAGTTCAGAAGTTTTTCTTCCCCTTGAGAATCTCTGGTAATAAATTTTCCCATCCCTTTTTACCTTTACTTCAAGAAATTCTGAA
>CBFGJR010000171.1:0-1838 GCA_965649145.1 Caldifarciminota bacterium
AGGATAAACATAGGTTGGGTTATGCAAAAATTTACCTATGAAATTAGATTGAGACTCAATAAGAGCCACACCCACATAGATTGAGCCATAATACATGTAAATAAGATTCCTTGTTAAATCTTTATTCCCCTGATTTTGGTCATAAGGATTTATATCAAAATCCATAAAGAATCCGGCATAAAGACCTGATACCTGAGATGAACCCTTGTTAATTAAGTCAAGTTCAACAAGAACACCATTTCCGCATCCAGGGTTCCCTGTAACAGAAAAGGCATAAGAATACTGCGTCAAATAGATATTCTTTGCACTTGGATGATTTGCATCATCATACCCTGACCTTGCCATAGTGTCACCTTTAAAGGGAGTTACCCACCATAAACCATCCCTTGGTGAAAAATCATCATCAAAGGCATCACTTGCATTATAAAAGGCATCAACCATATAAGTAGAACCGTTAGAAATTCCAACAGAACCATAAAAAAGATGGTTAGAACCAGCTTTTGGCCACTTAAAACCTGTTCCAAGACCTATGTTTCCCCCTTCATCCGCTGATGGAAAACCACCTCTGTTTGTAACAGTTAAAATTGCATTTCCAGCAGGAACATCAAAAATAGTGGAGCCAAGTTGACCAATTTTAAGTGAAAAATTATATGTCCAGGTATGAGGATTATTGTTACTATCATATCCATAAATATAAAGAACAAAATTTACAGTTGTCCCATTTGGTGTACCTGGGTCAGCATAGGCGGAAAAATTATCAGTATTTGGCGCACTCTGATTGGGAATTAATTTTGGCCAGACACCTAAGGAGTCGGTAACTGTAACATAAGGACTTGTACTCTTTAACTTCCCTGTAAGATTAAAAGCAGTATCCTGACCAACATTTTTGGCAACAAAATCAATAATCACAGTTTCACCTGGATCCCAGACAGGACCTGTCCCGGAAGTATCGTAAGAAACTATTGTAACAACAGGCATACCAAGCTGTGTTTTTATTGCATTCCATACATTAACAATACCCCATCCAACCCTATCATTGGGATAACTGTAACCACAGTTATTAGGTTTTGAAGTTGTGTTTATCAAAAGACTGTAAGCACTATCAACAGTGAGCGTTGGATTAGCCTGGAATATAAGTGCAAGCGCTCCTGTAACATGTGGTGTAGCCATAGATGAACCATCCCATGTAGCATAACCACCACCTGGAACAGATGACCTAACCCCTGAACCGGGTGCTGCTATATCTGGTTTTAATAAATTCCATGTGGGATAAAACCAGTATTGAGGGTCATTCCAGGGACTCTGATTTGGAGCAGGACCTCTCTGACCAACACAATCATGACAGGCTCCTGAACCCACTGTTCCAACGCCTATAACAATTGGATAATTACCAGGTGTCCCTGCTGTTCCTGTAGAAGTACATGAAGTACCGCAGTTTCCATTATTTCCAATGGCAAAAACAGGGAATATTTCAAGAGTTCTCCATGTCTGAATACTTGACCAGTATGCGAGTGAAGTCTGTGAACAGGAGCCCCAGGAATTGTTTACAGCTCTAATATTTACATTTGAATCTGCTTTTAAAGAAGAAATCCATTGAAATGCAGCTGATATATTACCTGCATAACAAGTATTATCAAATATCTTTGCCATAACAAAGGTGGGAACATTGGGTGCAACACCTATATCGTTTGCTCCAAAATTACCCGTTCCTCCAATAGCAGTTCCTGTTGTATGGGTTCCATGCTGACATCCATCACTGAAAGGGTTTCCATCACTTGTAAAATCTCTTCCTTTGAAGGTAACACCTTGAAAAGCAGGATGGGTTTTATCAACTCCTG
>CBFGJR010000172.1:0-1824 GCA_965649145.1 Caldifarciminota bacterium
GAAATTAAACTCTCAAATTTTTTTTATCTATTTGTTTTTGGTATTTTAAATGATTACTTTTCTAAATTTCCCTTAACTTTTTTACTCCTTTTGCTTTATTTCACCTATGCCTATTTAAGAAACAAGATAAATTTTTCTCTTTTAATTACTGAATTCTTGAGAGATTTTTTTCTGTTTATTCCCTTGATTTTTTTCAAAGGATACATTGTTTTTCTTTTCTCTTTTTTATTTTTCTTTGTAATACATAATTTGCCATGGAAAAGGATTTTGATGATAGAATTTTAACATTTTCTTTAATTTTAATCTGTCTTTTATTTATTTATAAACTTTTTGAATATCAAGTATTAAAAGGTGAATTTTTTGAAGGTAAAGCAATTGAAATTAAATCAAAAAAAATAAGAATACCTTCCAAAAGGGGTAGAATAATTGATAGAAATGGTGTAATTTTGTCATACTGGAGGACAGGTTTTAGATTGTTAAAGGAGGATTCAGTTTATATGGAAGATGTTAAATTTGAGGATATTGTGAGATTTCTTGAATATCCGGATTCTTCAAAATATTTCAGTGTTTATACACTTCTTTATAGATTTTATCCCTTCAAACATCTTTTTGCACAAACTATAGGTTACACTGGTCTACCAGATAAAAGAGAAGTTGAAGAAAAGGGGATAGACCCTCTTTTAAGGATAGGTAAAACTGGTCTTGAGAAATTTTATGATGATATATTAAGAGGTAAGGATGGTTTTAAGTTTATTCTGACGGATGCAAAAGGGAATGTATACAATAAGGAGACAAGACCACCTATTGATGTTATTAACGGTAAAGATATAGAAGTCTCCCTTGATATTGAACTCGGAAAATTTATTGATTCTATCTTTAAACCTTATTCTAAGGGTGCCTGTGTTATCCTTGATCCCGGTACAGGCGAAGTATTTGCTTTATATTCAAAACCTTATTATGATTTAAATCTTCTTACAGGAAGAACAGAAAAGGAGGAATTAGAAAAAATTATAGGTGATACACTCAATCCGCTTTTAAATAGATGTATTCAGGGTCTTTATCCCCCTGGAAGTATTTTTAAAGTGGTAACAGCTTTAATTGCCCTTGAAGAGGGGTTATTGGATACCAATGAGGTAATAAAATGCAGTGGTGAATATGAGTTTGGCAACAGGATTTTCAAGGACTGGAAAGAGGGGGGACATGGACCTGTTAATTTTTATAAGGCTATAGAGGTTTCCTGTGATGTTTATTTTTACGAATTATCAAAAAGGATAGGTTTAAAAAGATTTTTAAATTATTTTCAAAATTTAAGAATTTTTGAGAAAACAGGAATTGACCTTCCTGGTGAAAAGGAGGGGTTCTTTCCTACCTTTTCTTATTTTGAAAAAAAATATGGTAGATATGGTTACGGAGAGGGTAATGCATTAAATCTTGGTATAGGTCAGGGGGAGGTTCTTATGACTCCCTTACAGATTGCCTTACTTTTTTCAGCAATTGCACTTGAAGGTAAGGCAAAAAAACCACATATTTTAAAGGATTTAAGTTCAGAATATTTTGTTTTACCTTTTAAAAAAGAAAATATAAAAATTTTAAAAAGGGGTATTTTCAGAGTTGTTCAGGGAGAAGAGGGAACTGGAAGACTTGCAAGCGTTAAAGAATTAAACATAGGTGGCAAAACAGGGACAGCTCAGAATCCACTGGGTAAAGACCATGCCGAGTTTGTTTGCTTTTTCCCTTTTGAAAATCCAAAGTTTGTTATTTATTTAATAGTTGAAAATAGTGGAATGGGTGGTGAAATAGCAGCACCAATGGCTGGTAAAATCA
>CBFGJR010000173.1:0-1796 GCA_965649145.1 Caldifarciminota bacterium
ATAGTTATTTTTAAAATCGTAAGAAGGTGTTAGAAGAATATCATCAAAACCTTCCCTAATAATATCTGTAAATTTTAGTGTATTATCATAGAAAATCTTTAATTTTTTTTCCTTTTTAAACTTTTTGTAATCGGTGATAAAAGTTGCTCCACCTTCATCAAGCCATGCCTCATCCTCTTGATTTGAAGCAAGAATACCCATAAAGTATGTATGACCTACTTCGTGAAGTATTAAATCAAAACTATCTCCACCACATAAGGCAAGACCGGGATACTCCATTCCTCCCCCAATTAAACCATCAACAATTTTTAACCATTTATAAGGGTATTCTCCAAATATTTCTTTTAAATAGTTATATGCTCTAATTCCTCTTATTAAAAAAGAATCCTTATAAGATTCATTTTTTTTTCTGTAAAAGGCAATGATATGTGTACTATCAATTATTGTATCCTGATAAATAAAATCAGGGTCACAGGAGAAAAAGTAATCTATAACATTTTCTGCTTTAAAAATCACCTCTTTAAATGTTTCTTCTCTTACAGTATCATTTTTTGTTATACATTCTCCAACACCTGCTACAATAAAGTTTCCGGGAACTTTAATTTTGACAGTATAATCAGAAAAGTTGTGATAAAATTCTGCATTGAAGTGCCATTTTCTATTATGCCATCCCTTTTCGTCAAATACACACATAACAGGATAAAATTGACCGAAATCATAATGATTTTTACTGAAGCCTGACCTGTATCTAAAAAGAGAGGGGAGTTTAGTTTTAAAATATATGAACAATTTTATTGAATCTGACGGGTTTAGTTCTTCTTCAAGAGGTATAATCAAAATTGTTTCCTCCACTTTAAAGTTGACCTTTTTGTTTTTAATTTTTACAGAATCTATTTCTGTATATGCACCTTTATAAAAAATTTTTCCTATTATACTTATAAAAGAAATAAGGTAGTCTTTGAAAAAACTCCTGAAAGCATAAGTGTTAAAATCCTTATAAGCATTTGTATATAAATGGAGATATAGTTCTTTTAAAATATAAGGTGAGTTATTTTTATAAATGATTTCCTCGTAGCCTTTTAAAATATCATTTAGAGTATCGAGTTCTAAGTCCATATTGTAACTTACTTTCTGTTCGCAGAGTAAAATAAAGAGAATAAGAATACTCATTTTCTGTATATTACACAGAAATTGTCATCCTGCCATAATTCGATTTCTTTAACATCAAATACTTCTTTTATACTTTCAAAAAAATATTCTGCTATATTTTCCGTTGAGGTGGGGAAAGGGAATCTTTCATTTAAATTTTCCCCATCATCGGGTATAAGTTCATCTATAAATTTTTTGATTTCCATAAAATCAATTGTGTAACCCTCATCATTTCTTTCATCTGCATTTATTGATACTATAAGCGTATAAAGATGTTCATGAAGTTCTTCTTTTTTCCCCTTATAGGACAAAAGGGAATGTTTTGCTCTGAAACTTTTTCTGTATTTCAATATAAAAGCCATTACAAAAGTCCTCTTTTTTTCCTTAAATATATTTCAAGGGAATAAAAAGTTATAAATAATAATAAGAGAAAAATGCTTTTAGAAGAAAATATTTCTCTTTTTACAATTTTTTCTTTCTCTTTTATTTTATAATTGTAATTTAAAGGAATTTTTTCTCCACCTGTGAGTGTTCTTGCTGATTCAAGGAATTGATTATCAAAAAATTTTATTTCCTCTTTTTCTTCTATTTCTAAATTAAAAGTTTTGTTAAAAATTTTTATCAGGTATTTTCCTTTTTTAAAATTT
>CBFGJR010000174.1:0-1784 GCA_965649145.1 Caldifarciminota bacterium
TCCCTTTGAAAGTTCCTCATACACATTCAGTTCGAATCTGAGACAACACAAAAGTCTACCGCAAATTCCTGTTAAATTTTCAGGTGCGGTAAAGATATATTGTTTTCTTGCCATATCAATTGTTATAGGCGGTATATCCTTAAGCCATGTTTCACAGCATAAAACCCTGCCACATCTTCCTATTCCTCCCAGCTCCCTTGCGTAATCTCTTGTTCCCTTCTGTTTGAATTCCACATGTAAATGCAAATTTTTTGCTATAATTGGTGCAATCTTAGAAAGGTCATATCTTTTATCAGCTGTGAAGGTAAACTTCATAACTCCTTTTTCTTTATCAAGTTCAATATCAACTATTCTTACATCTCTTATCTTTTCTTCAAAGAGAATTCCGTAGACCATGTTTCTTAAAAGTTTAATTAATTCTTTATCCTCACAGGGAGAAATGCTTATCAATTTAATTTTTGATTCCTTTTCTGAAATTCCTCTCACCTTTACATAAACGGGTTTTTCTTCTCCCTCAATTTTAATAAGGGCAAATTTTAAATTTTTATCTATTTCAATATCTTTTGGGATACTGTATCTTGCTAATGGACCCCCTATTATTGATACCTCCAGAGACCTTGTGTCCTCTTTGTTTTTGAAAAATTTCATCTCTTTATAGAGGTAAGTTTCACAAAAGGTAAATTTTCTTTTATAAATTTTATTCTTTTATCTCTTATTGAAACATCAAACTCAGGAAAATTTAAAAATTCTTTTTTAATATAAGATAGTGCAAGGTTTTTGTTTAGAAAGGGGGAGAAAGCACCTGATGTAACATAACCCGCTTCTTCAGATTTAAAAAGTACTACTTGCCCTTTTCTTGGTACTCCCTTTATTTCATCTGAGATAAGACCTGTTAATTTTTTTTCAATATTACCCTGAATCTGGCTGAGAAGATTCTCTTTTCCAAGGAAATTATCCTTTTCAATTTTTACAAATTTTTCAAGACCTGCTTCAATAGGTGTTACATCTTCGGTTAGTTCATTTCCATATAAGGGGTATCCCATTTCCAATCTCAATATATCTCTTGCTCCAAGTCCTGCTGGCTTAAGGTTAAATTTTGTTCCTTTTTTTAATATTTCATTTAAAAATTCAAGAGCAAATTTTTTATCACCGTATATTTCAAAACCATCCTCACCTGTATATCCTGTTCTTGATACAATAAGTTTTTTATTCATAAAATTTATTTCAAGAAATGTGTAAAATTTGACATCAGAAAAGGACCTATCAAAAAATTCCTCAACAAAGGGTTGAACCCTTGGACCCTGAATTGCCAGTTGGAAAATTTCATCTGATCTGTCTTTTATAAGGACTTCTTTAAAATTTTTACTCATCTCTTTCATATATTCAAAATCTTTAAATCTATTTGCAGCATTTACAACACATAGAAACTTATTATCTCCCATCCTGTAAATTAAAAGGTCATCTACACATGTTCCTCTTTCAGTTAAAAGAATAGAATACTGAACCTTACCGTATTTTAATTTTGAAGGGTCATTTGAGGTTATATAGGATAAAAATGAAAGTGAATCTTTTCCTTCAACTTCAATTTCTCCCATATGAGATACATCAAATATAGATAGAACCCTTCTTGTATGAATTGCTTCCTTTACTATTCCCTCATACTGAAGGGGCATCTCGTATCCTGCAAAGGGAATCATTTTCGCCTTACTTTCTATATGGAATTCATAAAAAGGAGTTTTCCTTAATTTTTTCTCCTCCATTTTTTCCCTCCTTTTTTTATTATT
>CBFGJR010000175.1:0-1779 GCA_965649145.1 Caldifarciminota bacterium
TGGATTCATAGAAACCCTAAAATTTTAATTGCTTTTATGTTTTTCCCTGTTGGTATTCAATTTATTTTAATGGGTCTTTTAATGGAAATATTGATAAGAAATTATTTTGAATCCCAGGGGAAAAACCTTATATAATTAAGGAAAAAATTTAAATAATGTGCGGTATATGTGGAATCCTGAATAAGAAAGAAAAAAAAATTGATTTTGGAATTTTAAAAAGAATGAATGAAACATTAAAAAGAAGGGGTCCTGATGATGAAGGATTTTATATTGAAAATAACATAGGTCTTGCTATGAGGAGACTTTCAATAATTGATCTTGAAGGTGGAAAACAACCTATGTTCAATGAGGATGGTTCAATCTGTGTTATTTTTAATGGTGAAATCTATAATTTTGTTGAATTAAGAGAAGAACTTATAAAAAAGGAACATTTTCTTAAAACTAAAAGCGATACAGAAGTAATAGTTCATCTCTACGAGGAAAAGGATGAAAATTTTCCTGGATATCTTAATGGAATGTTTGCAATTGCCATATGGGATAAAAAGAAAAAAAACTTATATTAACAAGAGATATTGCAGGAGAAAAACCCCTTTATTACGGGAATTTTAATGATTTTTTTATATTTGCTTCAGAATTAAAAGCAATCCTTGCCCATCCACTTATAAACAGGGAAATAGATTTAAAGGTTCTTGATCTTTATTTCACTCTTGAGTATATTCCTTCACCCTATTCCATTATTAAAAATATAAAGAAATTAAAACCCAGTCATACACTTATATATGAAAATGAAAGAATTAAAATTAAACCTTATTTCAAACTCGAAAAAAAGATAATAGAGGAAAAAGATTTACTGGGTTATCTTGATGAGATAATTTCGGATTCTGTGAGAATAAGGTTAAGAAGTGATGTTCCACTTGGAATTTTTCTCTCAGGAGGAATTGATTCTTCTACTGTTACCTATTATGCAAGAAAACACAGTGATTTAATAAAAACCTTTAACATTTCTTTTAAAGAACCTTCCTTTGATGAATCAAGATTTGCAAAAAAGGTGGCTTTGCACTTAAAAACAGCGCATTTTGAAGAAATTTTTGATGAAGATAAAATGTTAGAGATTTTACCAGAAGTTTTTGATTTTCTTGATGAACCTTTTGCTGATGCATCTATTTTACCAACCTATTTGCTTTCAAAATATACAAGGAATTTTGTGAAGGTGGCTCTGGGAGGTGATGGTGGAGATGAACTTTTTGGAGGATATCCTACCTATTTCTCTCATAAAATTATGAATATTTACAATTTTTTACCCTTTTATTTAAAAAAATTTTTTTCCTTTACTTTGAAAAATTTGCCTGTTTCTTATTCCAATTTCAGTTTTGATTTTGTAGTTAAAAAATTTCTTGAGGGTGAAGGTTTGAATGTATGGAAAAGACACATTGTATAGATGGGAGCCTTCAGGGGGGAAGAAAAAAGGAAACTTTTTAAAGATTTTCCTGACTCAGTTTTTAATCTTGAAGAATTCGTTGAAAATACTGTTTCCTTTTATCCTAAAAACACAAACGATTTATTAAAATTTGATTTTAAAACCTATTTGTCAGAGGATGTGCTTTTTAAGGTTGATAGAGCCAGTATGGCGGCCTCTCTTGAAGTAAGAGCCCCTTTTCTTGATAAGAGAATTATTGAATTTGCCTTTAATATAGATAGTAATCAAAAATTAAAATTTTTTAAAACAAAAGTAATTCTAAAAAAACTTATGAAAAAAAAGTTACCTGAAGAAATAATTAA
>CBFGJR010000176.1:0-15927 GCA_965649145.1 Caldifarciminota bacterium
TTTTAAATAATCTGTTATTAAGCAATTTTGATTTAAAAAGGTTAGATTTCTGGAATAAGGCTACCTCTTATCTTCACGAACCGGATTCTGTTTACAAGTATTTAAAGGAGTTTTTAGATATTTCTGATTTTGAAGACTCTATGAAAGCTCTTCCACTCTTTTTACTTTCAGGAATTGAACTCAAAAGAGAGAGGCTTTCTGATTATGAAAAATACTTTAACTATATAGATGAGAGGTTTATAAAATTACTAACAGTTTTTGAAAATATGGAAAAAACTTTTTTTGAAAATATTTCCTTAAAGGATACCTTTTTATATTATGCTTATTTATTAAATGCAATTAATTTTAAAAAAGAAATAAGTTTTGATTTTGTAAAAAGAGAACCTGAGTTTTTATACGCCTATTCCTTTATGAAATTTAATTCAGGAAATATAGAGCAATCGGAAAGATTTCTTAAAGAATTTATAAGGGATGAGAAAAATTACGGCAGTATTCTCTATGATGATGCTCTTTACCTTTTATCACTGATAGAAAGGTTAAAGGGTAATGAAAGTAAAGAAATTTATTACTTACAGAGAATTAAAGATGAATTCCCCTTCACCGATTATAAATACGAAGTGTACCTCCGTCTTTTATCTTTATACTTTGATAGAGAGGAGTATTCAAAGATACTTGAAATTAGAAAAGAAATAATGCCCTTTTTTAACCGGCTAATTCCTTACTTCTATGCTTCCCTTGCTTTTGAAGATAAGGTTGATTCTGCTGAAAGTATAATAATGATTTTAAAAGAAAAAAATAAAAGAGATTCTATAAGATATTTTACAGAGGATAAACTTATAAAAAGGAAAAAGTTTGATGTTGCTGAGATAATTCTTGAAAAATTTGAAGAAAGGGAAAGCGAAAGGTTTTTTAAATTATCTCTTGAAATATTTTTTCTAAATGAAAGGGATGAGAGGTTAAAGGAAATTTTCTTTAAAGAAAAAGATGATAAAAGGAGATTTTTGGTAAGCAAATATCTTGGAAAGTTATATTTTAAAAAGGAAAATTATAAAGAGAGTAAAAAATACTATAAAATTGCCTATGATATAATGAAAAATGACGATATTTTATACTCCTTGCTATTTACGAGGTTTAAATTGGGTGAGATTGATGAGGAAAGGTTTTATAGGGATTTTTTAGGAGAAGCAAAAGATACCTTATTGATAAAAAAGACGCGTTCCGATTTTCACTTTTATCTTAAAAACAGGGACAGGTTCAAGGAAAGTGAGGAAAATTTAGTTTTTCTTTTAAATCTGTGTAAAGATAGGGAAGAGAAAAAATTTTACCTTAAAGAACTTTATGAAATTGAAAGATTTTTAAAGAATGATTCTCTTTTTCTTAAAATTTTAAAGGAAAATTCTAAAAATGAGATTTCTTCCTATGCGGCTCTTTTAGGCTTTGAATATTTGATGGAAAGAAATTTTCCTGAAGAGAAAATTTTTTCCTTCCTTTCGGATTTTGAAATTGAAAGTGATAAAGATGGGAGAAGATTTTTTTATAAACTTTCACAGCTTTATTTAAAAGAGGAAAAATTTAAGGAGGCAAAAGTTCTTTTAAAAGATTTAATAAGTGAGAAAGATTCAATCTCAGATAGGGCAATATTAAAAATAGGTGAAATATCCATAATAGAAAAGAATCTTCCTCTTCTTGATACAGTGATAGATTACTTAGTTAATTTTGAAAAGGATAATCCCTATATTTATTATTTCCTTGCTCAAAAGGAGGAGTTCAAGGGGAATAATGAAAAGGCAATGGAACTCTATGAAAGGGCTGCTATCAATTTTAAAGGTGACAGAAACAGTGCGGCACGGATGCTTTTAAAAGCAGCTCTTATTTCGCCTCCTGAGAGAAAGGACCTTTATTTTAAAAGGGCTATAATTCTTGCTGAGGATGAAAAATTAAAGAAGGAAATAGAAGAAAAATGGAAAAAGGAAATGTTTTAAATTTAAAATAAAAAATGTTAAGATTTTTTCTCTTACTTTTAATCCTCTTAGAAAATTGTGATTTTAATAAGGAAAAAATTTCACCTTCGGATATAAGGGTTGAGGTCCTCAATGCAACAGGTGAATTCCATCTTGCAAGAATTATCTCAATGGAATTAAGAAGGAAAGGTTTTGATGTTATTAGATTTAGTAATGCTGAAGATACTTTAAGTAAAACGGTAATTATTGAAAGAAAAAATCCTGATAAAAGGTATGCGAAAATTCTGGGTAATATGATAGGGTTAAATAGAATAGAGTTTGAGCCGGATCCGCAGAGGATATGTGAGGTTACCCTGATTATAGGAAAGGATTATAAGAAAGTTTTTAAGAATAATCTCCTTCTGTGGAAATAGCAAAATACATTTCAGAGTTAATCTATAATAAAAAGGGAGAAAATATATTAATTATTGATGTAAGGGATGTTTTAAAAGGTATATGTGATTACTTTATAATTGCAACTTCACTATCAGACGAGCATTCAAGAAGTATTGCGGATGAGATAGAAATTAAACTGAAAAAAGAAAAGGGAATTTTAATCAATCATATTGAAGGTTATGAAAATGGTAAATGGGTTCTTGTTGATGCAGGTGATGTTGTTGTTCATATTTTTGATGAGGAGACGAGAAAGTTTTATGACCTTGAATCCCTTTACGAAAATGATAAAAAAGTAAGATATGATGAAGCTGACAGAACTTAAAGATTTAATAAAAAAAATTATTGAGGAGAAATTGGGAGGGGACCTTAATATAGAGATTGATGAACCTTCTGTAAAGGGAATTGATGCAGACCTTTCCTTTCCAGTTTTTGAAATTTTAAAGAGGGATAAGAAAAAACTTGAAGGTATAATTAAAGAATTAAAGAATACTGATTTATTTGGGAAGGTTGAACTTATAAAAGGATTTATTAATTTAAAAATAAGGGATGAAATTATTTTTGATGAAGTGAAGATTCTATTTGAAAGTCCAAAAAAATATTTTAAGGGTGATAAAAAAAATGAAAAAGTTTTAATTGAGTATATATCAGCAAATCCAACAGGTCCCTTAAATGTGGCAAATGCAAGGGCTGCCTGTATAGGTGATTTAATTACCAAATCTTTCAATATAAGTGGTTTTATTTCCCATTCAGAGTATTACTATAACGATGCGGGTAAACAGGTAGAACTTCTTGGAATTTCATTGAGGGAAAGGGTTAAAGAGCTAAGAGGAGAAAATTTTCAGATTCCTGAAGAGGGGTATCTCGGAGAATATTTAAAGGATTTAGCAAGGGAATATATAAGGGAAAATAGTAGTTTGAATTTTGAAGAATTTGCTTTAAAGAGAATAATTGAAATGCAGAAAAAATCCTTAAAAAAATTTAAAACAGAATTTGATAATTTTGTTTTTGAAAGTGAAATAAGGAAAAGTTCTTTAATAGAGGAAACTATTGGAAGATTGAGAAATTATATATATGAAAAAGAAGGGGCAATATTTTTTAAAAGCACAGAATTCGGTGATGAAAAAGACAGGGTTCTTGTTAAATCTAATGGTGAGTATACCTATTTTCTTACTGATATTGCCTATCATCTGTATAAAATTAAAAGGGGTTACAATTATATCATTAACTTATGGGGCCCTGACCATCATGGTTATATTGGAAGGATGAAAGGTGTTTTAAAAGTTTTTTCCTTTGAGAATTTTTATGTTTTAATTGTTCAACAGGTAAATTTAAGAAGGGGGAAGGAACTTGTTAGAATGAGTAAAAGAAAAGGGGAAATTTATTCCCTTTTAGATCTAATAGAGGAAGTAGGAAGAGATGCGGCAAGATTTTTCCTTTTATTAAGGGCGCCTTCTTCGCCACTTGATTTTGACCTTGAACTTGCAAAGAGGATGAGTATAGATAATCCCTTATATTATGTTCAGTATGCCCATGCAAGAGCTATTCAGATTATGGAATTTGCGAAAAAAAGGGGTTTTGATGAAATTTTTGTTCCTTCAAAAATGAATTTTGATGAAAGGGAAAGAGAAATTTTGAAAAAATTTTTTTTATTTCAGGATATTTATGAAAAAATAAGGAAGGGATTTTTAACTCATCTTTTACCAAACAAATTAATTGAACTTTCTTCTACTTTTCATTCCTTTTATCAATCTGAAAGAATAGTTAATGAGAGGGATAAGGAAAAAACTTTAAAGAGGTTATTTATTGTTTATTCTTTAAAAAATCTCTTAAAATTTACCCTTAACTCAATGGGAGTGAGTGCACCCTTAAAAATGTAATGGAACCGATTGTTCAGTGTATAAAGGTTGAGAAAGTATACGAAGGTAGATTCAAAGCTCTTGATGATGTTAATTTAGAGATTAAAAGGGGAGAATTTGTTTTTATTGTTGGTCCTACTGGAGCTGGGAAAACTACTCTATTAAGGCATATTTATATGAGCGAATTTCCTGATGATGGAGAGGTAAGGGTTCTTGAATATTCTTCAAGATATGTAAGCCGAAAGGAGATAAACTTTTTAAGAAGGAAAATTGGAATAATTTTTCAGGATTTTAAACTTTTGAATGACAGGAATGCTCTTTCAAATGTCTCCCTTGCCCTTGAAGCGACAGGTGAGAATCCAAGGAGGGCAAGGGAAAAAGCCCTTAACCTTCTTTATAATCTTGGTATGCTTTCAAAGGCAGAGAAAAGCATCTATGAACTTTCCGGTGGTGAAAAACAGAAAGTTGCAATAGCAAGGGCTTTTGTAAGGGAGCCGGTAATTCTTATTGCAGACGAACCAACAGGTAATATTGATCCTAAGGCTCAGGAGGAGATAATGAATCTACTTCAGGAAATTCATTCAAAGGGAACAACAATTTTAATGGCAACTCATAATTATTCTCTTATTGAAAAAATTAAAATTAAGAGAATCATATATATGGAATATGGAAAAATAAAAAGGGAGGAAAAATGATTTTTTTATTTGAAATTTTATTTTTTAATTATTTAAAATAAACCATGTTTGATTTAACCCCAGAGCAGGAATTTTTATATATAAAACTTTCAAGTTATATTTTGCTTTTTGCAGTTTTTTTACTGTGGTTTTCCTTTCTCTTAACTGGAATAATTGCAAGGAGATTTGAAAAGGTTTTAAGGCTGAAAACTGGATGGCTTTTCATAATTATTGCTCCAACAGGATTATTTCTTTATGGAATATTTTTCCTTTATTCAGCCTTTCAGGGTAAGATAAAAATGAGTCCCGAAATGACTTTAATTTCTTACTCACTTTTCTTTATTGGAGCGCTTCTAACTTTCGTAAGTTTCAGGAGTTTTTTAAATGTGGTAAAAGGAGGGTTTAAAAGATGAAATTTGATTTAAGGGCTGAACTTTTGTTTTTTGCAGGAACAATTTTATTTATGTTTTCACTTTTTTATTTTTCAGGGATTCTCTCCAGGATGCTCTCTCTTTTAAGAAAGCCAAAATTTCTTTCAAGTTTTCCGATGTTAGGCGCCGTCTCTCTTCTCTTTGCTTCTTTGATTCATTTTTATAAGATTATTTTTGTATATCCCAAATTAAAGGTTGCAGGTTTTGAACTTTTTGAAATTTTATTAAATTCTTTTCAACTTACCTTTTTAGAAAATTTACTTTTTTTAATAAGTGCTTTTTTTTCTTTCTTTGCAACATCTTTATATCTTTACTGGGTTTCAAGATGAATTTATTGAAAAATATGAAAAATTTTTTTATAATACATTCTGGTTCAATTCCAGAAAATCCTATTAAAAACTAAAATGAAAGGTATAATTCTTTTTTTGTTGATCCATCAGGCTGGAGGTATAATACAAGGTATGGTTGATTATTTCCATAAGGGTGGGGGAGTGATGTGGCTCCTTTTGATTGTGGCAATTTTATCTCTTGCAGTTATTTTAGAGAGGATTTACACCTTATTCAGATTGAGGGTTAATCCAAGAAAATTTGTTGTGGAACTTATAGATATTATTGAGAGTGATGGGTTGGGTGGAGCAATGGATTTCTGTTCAAGAAATGTTTCAGTTGTGGCAAAGATTTGCCAGGCTGCTTTGGAAAAAGCAGAAGAACCGAGGGAGATAATTGAGGAAAATGTGGCAAGAAGGGCTTCTGTAGAACTTGCTTTTCTTGACAGGGGTATGTTATGGCTTGCTTCCTTTTCCACAATTGCTCCAATTCTTGGTTTCTTGGGGACTGTTACAGGTATGATAAGGGCTTTTGCAGCGGTAGCTGCCGCAGGTGAGGTAGAGCCTACCCTTGTGGCTTCTGGTATTTCAGAAGCCCTGATTACAACTGCAACAGGTCTTTTGATAGCTGCTCCTGTTGTAGTTTTCCATACCTTTTTCTCTTCAAGAATAAATGCCTTTTCAAGAGAAATGGAGGAGGCAGCAAATACTTTAATTGAATATATTCTTGAATCCAAGGTAAAATAGAGTATGCCTGTTATAGGAAAGAAAATAAAGTATGAACCTGAAATTCCGACAGCCTCAATGGCTGATATAGCTTTCCTTTTGATAATATTTTTTATGGTTACTACAATTTTCTCAAGGGATAGGGGTTTGAAGCTCATTTTGCCTGAAAAATCCGAAGAGAGTGTTGTAAAAATTAAAAAGGAAAATCTCTTATCCATATTTATAAATCCTGAAGGTAAGATTTTTTTAAGGGATGAGTTAAGTGAAACTCCCTTTGAAGATTTGAGAAAGAGAATAGAGGAGGAAATACTTAATAATCCTGATAAACTTGTTATTTTTATTAAAACAAATATTAAGGCACCTTATAATGTGATGATAGATGTATTTGATGAAGTTTTACTTTCTTACGAAAGGTCTGATTCAATTATGTGGAAAAGGGGACTTCTTGATAAAAATGGAAATGGAATATTGGATGAGGATGAAAGGATCCCGAGGAAGATTTCTATTAAAGGAATAGGGGAGGAAACATGAAGATAGAAAGGATTGAAAAACCAAAGGCAGTTATTCCAACAGCCTCAATGGCTGATATTGCCTTTTTACTTATTATTTTTTTCATGTTAACCACGGTTTTTAGAAAGGAGAAGGGTTTAAAGACACTCCAATTTCCTCAGGCTGAGCAGACACAGAGAATTAAAAAGCATAAACACCTTGCTTACATATGGATTTCTAACAGCGGGCATATTTTTGTTCATGATTTACCCACTGATACAAGTTTTATAAAAAGGGAATTCCAGCAATTAGTTTTTGAAGACCCTCAGCTTTTAACGATGATAATGGCGGATAAAAGGGTAGAGTATAGATATGTTAATATGGTAACTGAGGCCCTAAGGAGTGCAAAGGCTTTAAGGGTTAGTTTTAGAACTGATTTTGAGAGAAAATGAAGATTTTACTTGACAAATTATTAATTTTTATATTAAAATAGAGCAATGTTTGACCCAAGAGAAAAATATGATCTTATTTTTCAAATAGCCCTATCAATAACCTTAGTTTTCATTATTCTTCTATTTATAGGGCTAAAGGTAAATGTAAATCCTTATATCCCGAAAGGTGTAAGGGAAATAATTGTTGAAAATATAGAAGAAAAAACTGTGGAGATTGACCTTCCCCAACCCCCACCTAAACCTAAAATAGCAGTTGAGGTTGAAGAGGCGGAACCGGAAGAAACGAATGTTCAGGAGACCATAGGAGAAACGACTGGAGAAATTGAAGATATTCCGATTCCGACTCCTGAGCCTGGTCAGGTTTTCAATGAGTTTGAAGTGGAGGAAAAACCCGTTCTTATTAAAAAAGTTGAACCTGAATATCCAGAAGTAGCAAGGCAACTTGGTATACAGGGGAAAGGGAGGGCTTTGGTAATAGTTGGACCGGATGGAAGGGTAACAAAAATTGAGAGTATAGTTGTTGATAATGATATCTTCAGGGAGCCTATAGAAAAGGCGGCACTTAAATGCATATTTAAACCTGCCAAGCAGGCAGGTGTGCCTGTCTCAGTGAGAGTTGTAATTCCATTTATATTTAAATTAACAAAATAGAAAAGGAGGTAAATTTATGAACTTAAAGGTAAAAAGTATCTTCCTGCTCATAGGTGTTTTTATAACTCTCCTATGGGCAGGAACAACCGGTAAGATTTCTGGTCGTGTAACAGATGCCACGACCGGTGAGGGACTTCCTTTTGCAGTAGTGAGGATAGCTGGAACCCAGTTGGGTGCTTATACTGACGACCAGGGTTATTATGTTATCTTAAATGTTCCCCCTGGAACTTACAATATAGAGGTTACCTATGCTGGGTATCAGCCTGGTCTTGTTAAAGGAGTAACTGTTGAGGCTGATAGAACGATAGAGGTAAATATTGGTTTAAAGCCTACAACTGTTGAGGTGGAGCCAATTGTTGTTGAAGCAAAGGAAAAACTTATAAGACCTGATCTTCCTGAATCAAGAAAAATAATGAAAGGTGAAGAAGTTTCCCAGATTCCTGTGATGAATGTTCAGAGTGTTGTTGAAATTTCAGCAGGTGTTATAGAAAGGGGAGGTTTGCATATAAGGGGTTCAAGACCGGATGAGGTTGTTTATGTTGTAAACGGAGTTGAAGTTAGAGATCCTTTTACTGCTTTTACTGCTCCTGGAATTCCTCTTCTTGCAATGGAAGAGGCTGGTGTTTCAACAGGTGGATTTGATGTGGATCAGGGTGCGGCTGCAGGAGGAACTATTAATTTAGTTACAAAAGGTGGCGGAGAAAAATATAATGCCACTTACAGGTTTTCAACAACAAATTTGAGTTTCCTTGGTGATAATGTGAATGGCTTTTTCAATGCGGAAAGGGGAGATTATATAAGGGATTTTTTACTTGGTTATAACAAGGACTTAAATGCTACCACAGGTAAAAGACACAGAAGAGACGAAATTTTAAATGAGTTTTCATTATCAGGTCCTATTCCCTTTTTCAATAGAAAATCTGCCAATTTCTTAATAAGCGGTGATTATCAGACCCATAAAGGGAGATTTCCTGTATATTTTGACGAAAATGATAGAATAAAAAACTGGGGGTTATCCTATAGGCTTGATACAAGACCCACACAGTACTTTCTTCTTTACTTAACAGGTTTTTATAGATATGAAAGATTTAGAGATTATGACCCTCAGTTTAGAATATTGCCTGATTTGGTTTATGAATTTTTAAGAATTATGAAAAGTTTTTCTGGTGGTATTAACTGGCTTGTTGCTCAGAAGTATATGAATGAGATAAATTTTGGTTATTTTGGTAGGGATTTGAAGAGGAATATTTTTGAGGACCTGGATAATGATGGTGTTGATGATTTTGATGACAGAGACCTTGACGGGTTCCCTGAGATAGATATTGATTATTTTAAAAGAGTCTATTATGATTCAATTCAGGGGAAATGGATTATAGACCCGGATTACAATTTTGGGATAGATTCAGTTGCAAAAATGGCAGGGGTTGATAGAAAGAATTTTAATGTTAATGAAGGTGAAGGTTATGTTGAACTTCCTTTTTATTGGTGGGAAGATTTTGTTTATGGATTTTACCCTGGACAGAGTGCAGCGCATCCTGAATGGTGGCCAACCGATCCTTCGGCTCCTTATAACAGGTATGGGTGGGGTCAGAGTTTTGTTCAGGATTTTGATGTTATAGAGGTTAGATTACCTGATGGTAAAATTGACACCTTTGTTGATATGCAGGGTGTTATTTATCCTTATCCAATAAAACCGGACTGGAAATTTTTTGAATATGAAAAAACAACGCTTCCTTCTGGTTCACAGGTATTAAGGACACTTCTTTCAGTTGGAAATCTCTATTTACCTTATCCTAACAATTTTGAGAGGGACCAGTGGGGTTATTGGAGCAATTCCCATTTCACTTTTTCCTGGAAGATGACAGCGCAGTTAACAAAGAAGACAAAAACTGCTCCGGGACATGAACTTTTAGTAGGTGCTGAATACAAAAGGATTAATCTGATGGTTTATGATGTAGATTTTGCTTCAGGTGGAAATATTTATCTTCAGATGGTAAATCCACCATTTTCAAAAAGAACTTTTGATACAGCTTATACATTTGTTGACTTTTTAAATTCTCATAAGGTAAAACCATATCAAATTGCCTTTTATCTAAGGGATAAAATTGAGATGGAAGGAATGTTTGCAAGGGTTGGTTTAAGGTTTGATTATATAGATAATGATGGATACTATTCACCAATTCTTGAAACAAGACCTCAGGAAGCATTTGTAACAGACCCTCTCTATGGAGTAAAGTATTTCTCAGTAGCGGAAAATACAAAGCCTTACTGGATTATTTCTCCCAGGGTTGGTGTTTCCCATCCTATAACTGAAAGGGATGTTCTCCATTTTACCTATGGTCACTACTACCAGATTCCACCCTATAACCAGACGAACTTTAATTATGTTGTGACAGGGGCATTCCCTATAATTGGGAATCCTAAATTAAAGCCTGAAAAAACAGTATCCTATGAACTTGGAGTTAAGCATGGTTTTACAACAGATTTTGTAGTTGATGTTACTGCCTTTTATAAGGATATTCAAAACTGGGCAAGGACAAAGTTCTATAAAATTGACCCTATAACCAATCTTACGACCTTTTATAATGAAGACTACGGTTCTTCAAGAGGAATTACCTTAGAAATAGTTAAAAGACCGGGTGGTATTTTTATACCCTATTTATCCCTTAATATAAACTATACCTTCCAGGTAGCAAAGGGCTCCTTCTCTTCTCCTTATCTTGGTTATCACTGGCAGTGGCTTGGATACCCTCTTCCTCCAAAGGAATCTCCTCTTGACTGGGACCAGACCCATTCTGTAAATGCCATCTTTTCCTGGATTGTTCCTGAAAATAAAAGATTTTTAGGAATTTCTGACTGGGGAATTTCACTTCAATTTGTTTATGGTTCAGGATTCCCTTGGACTCCTCCCCTTAGGTCAGAAAGGGATGCAATAGAACTCATTAATTCAAGGAGATTACCTTCAACAAAAAGTGCAGACCTGAGATTATTTAAGAACTTTCCTCTCTGGAGGGGGAATTTGCAGTTATTTATGGACATTTATAATGTATTTAATACAAAAAATCTCGGTCGTATTTATGATGAAAACTGGTATGACCAGTTTAAAGACCCAGAGGGTGAGGTAAAAGATGTGAGTGTATGGGAACCAAGGAGACAGACAAGGATTGGATTTTACTTTGAAATAGGTGGATTTTAAAAAAGGAGGTAAAGGATGAAAAAGATTTTTATAATTTTCTTAATAGTGGGTTCTCTCTTTGGGGTAAATAAACTTTCTTTGAAGTCCGGTGGAATGACTGTTTTAAAGAGTGAAAGGGCGATATATAATCAGACAATTCCAGAGGCTTGGAACTGGATGAGTAATTATGGGTTTATGGGAGGAGAGGCTGCTGGTGGTTTGTGGGGTTTCTCATGGCCTGGTGGTGCTGCTGTTAATAATTATTATTTGTGGCTTGCCTATTTTCTTATTGGAGCGAAGGTAGGTAATCAATATTATGTAACTCAGGCAGATTATACAGCAAATGAATGGAATCCTTCTATAAATTTTAAAGATTATCTCGGACCGGGTAAGTCAGTTTTTGATATTGTGGTATGTTATAATGATGCCAAGTCAAACCCGAGAAATTCACCGGGAAGGCATCTTGGTGTAAAGGTTCTATGGAGAGTTCTTACATGGCCAAATGACCCCTACAATGATTTTATTGCCTATGAACTTTACATAACCTTTAATAAGGATTCCTCTGACATTCCCGGGATAGGAAACCAACTTGATTCCTTTTTTGTAGGGATGTGGTATGATTGTGATGTCTCTGGTGCTGATGCGAGTGAACCTCATATTGATGACCTTGTTCATTTTACCGGTTGGACAAATAATGAGTGGAGCGATAATTTTAAATTTCCTCCCCATTCAGATAATGTGAGTTTTTATGGAACCCCTGATTCCTTTTTAACCCTCCCTGATGGTATAGATGATAATTACTATATATGGGGTGATGATGTTGAGATGGAACATATCAAATCTACCGGTGTAGCAAAGATACCTGTTAAAAAGCCTGATAATACTTATGATACAGTTTCAGGTTATCTTGTACCTTATGGGATGAGTTATATTTATGATGGTGATGACCCAGCTGTTCCTGGTAATGATGAGGGTGAGGGTGGTAAGTCTGCTGCCTATTGTTTTGGTGCTTTTATCTATGCTCCCCCTTCTGTATCGGATTCTATATGGATTGAGAATGGAGACACCTGCAGAATAGTGAGACCTTTTTCTCACCAGTGGTGGAACTGGGAGTCTGACCCTGGAACTGATCTTGATAGATACAGGTATATGAAAGGAAAACATCCTGCAACACAGGGGTATAGGTATGCTCCCCATCCTTACGATTTAAATGCATCAGAATTTGATTATAGATTTTTAAATACCGTTGGTCCATATACTTTAAGAAGTGGTGATACCCTTAAATTTGTGTGGATAGCTGGTGTCGGGCAGGGTTTAAATGGGGGAATTGATAATTTCTGGGGAAGAGGTTGGTTAAGGGGTATAAGGCAAACACTTGAGTGGGCGTACAGGGCTTATTATGCAGGTAATCCTGGAGATCCAGCTCATCCTACTGCTCCGAAATTTGATCCTGCTAAGGATGACCACTGGAAGATTCCAATACCACCACCTGCTCCTTTATTGCAGTATCAATTAACAAAGAAGGGGGTTCTTCTTTTATGGGATAATTCAGCAGAGGCGTATGTTGACCCCTTAAAGCAGAGACCTGATTTCTTGCTTTACAGAGTTTATAGGAGTATGTTTGAACCCAGAAACTTTGAACTTTTATTGGATATTAAAAGGGATGAGCTGGGAAGAATTTCCCATAGTTTTACTGATACAACTGCACAGGTTGGTTTCCCTTACTTTTATGTTGTGACAGCAATGGATGAGGATTCTCTTGAATCACCTATGACGAATTATAAGAAGAATCCTGATGGTAGCGCAGTTCCTCTTTATATTACAACTGAACCTGCTGAGAAGGGTGACCTTTCAGGTGTGAGAGTTGTTCCGAATCCTTTCCTCGGTTCTGCAAAATGGTCTGCAACAGAACTTTACAGTAAGATAGAGTTTCAGAATCTTCCACCTATCTGTAAGATTTATATATTTACAGCCAGTGGAAAACTGGTAAAAATGCTTGACCATAAAAATTTAACAGGAACAGAATCATGGGACCTTTTAAATGAAAATGGGGTGAAGATATCTTCTGGTTTTTATTACTACAAAGTTGAGACTCCTGAGGGTAAAACAAAGGTTGGGAAGTTTGTAATACTTGATTAAAAGGAGGTATTTTGATGATAAGGTTTTTTACTTTTCTTACAATCTTTCCCCTTTTGCTTTTAGCTCAGCAAAAGGTGGGTAATGTAGGAGCTGATTTTCTTTCTATTCCCCTTTTGCCGGAGGCGATGTCTATGGGTGGAGCCTATACTGCTATTTCAAGTGGTGCTTCAAGCGTTTTCTGGAATCCCTCAGGTACTGCTGATGTAAAAGGTTATGAACTTTATACAGGTTATACCTTATGGTTTGAAGATACAAGGGTTCCTTATTTATCTATTGTTAAAAGTCAGGGACTTTATGGGAATTTTGGTTTATTTATTTCTGGTTTCTTTTCAGGAAAACTTGCGGAGTGGACGACAGATGGACCCACAGGTAACACTTTCAGTTATAATGCCTATCAGATTGGATTAAATTATTCAAGATATTTTACAGATAGATTTACATCGGGTGTATCAATTAAAATGGTTAGGGAAAATTATGGTCCTTTTTCCAAAACTCAGGGAGTTGCCTTTGATGCTGGTACTGTTTTTAATACAGGGCTTTATACAATAAAACTTGGAATGGCTTTTTTAAATCTTGGTCCTGATCTTAAACCTGATGGTAAGTATATTCAGTATATCTATGAAGGTGGACAAATGAAGGAAAATGAAAGGGAGTTTATGAGTTATCCCCTTCCTACTACTTTCAAATTAGGGCTTGCCTTTGAACCATATACTTCTAAATTTTTAAAAGTTACCGGTGCTGTTGAGCTTCTGCACCCCACTGATTATAATGAAAGTTTTCATGCAGGAATTAAATTTGATTTTAATACAATTTATATTTCAACAGGATATTATTATCTTATAGGTGAAAGAGTAATAGAGCAAAAGTTTGATGAGGGTGGTTTTTCTCTTGGTTTTGGATTAAATGCACCGACAAGGATAGGGACAATAAAGGTTAATTATTCCTTTAATGATATGGGTATTTTACCTGATGTTCACAGATTTTCTTTAAATTTCAATTTATAAAAGGAGGTTAAAAAATGAAGAAAAAGTTATTTCTTCTTTTAGCTTTAATATTAACTTTTCCATTATATTCTTACACAATAGGTCAGAGCAAATCACAGATTTTTTTGAGATGGGGTATAACACTTGCTGATTATTCTCATAATGTAATTGCGAGGGTTATTGACAAGGTTCAATATGAGGAAGGTGGAACTTCTAAAGAGCTTAACTTTGTTGTATGGACTCCTTATGAGAAAATCCCTGTGAAAAAATTCATAGTGAATAAGGTACCTGGAAGCCCCCCTCAAAAAAAATACGGATGGTTAACAGTTCAAGGTCAAGGTCTTTATAGAACAGCATCTCTTGATAACACAAATACTCTTGCTTTTTCAAATTTCCTTTCGGATGAAATAATAGATTTTTCAGTAGCATATAAAAAGCGTGGTAGTTTTTATCTTCCAGGAAATGTTTTCGCTGTGGACTCTTCAGGGGATATTTTGCTATATAATTCAACAACCAATGTTGTTTCAAAAATAGATACAATTTCTAATTGGTTATCAATCTCTCTTGTACCCGGGAAAATTGATTCTATTATTTATGCTGGTAAAAGTGACGGTGTTTATTATGCTAAAATTAATGATACTTCCTGGACAAAAATTGGCAATCTGAGTGATACGGTAAATATTCTTTATGCTACAAGTTCTTTTATTCTTGCTGCTACTCCTTCAGGATTGTATAGATGGGATGGAACAAACTGGACACAAATAAATAATTTAACTATTAATTCAATTAAGGGGACAGGTTTACCTAATAGTAGGATATATATGGGAACAACTTCTGGTGCTTTTTATTCTGATAGTAATGGATTAAGTTGGGTATCAATAAGTGCTTTTTCTGGTAAGAATGTTCTGGCAGTTACTGAAAAACCTACTGGTTCCTATCAAGGTCTTGGAACTTTTTTTGCTGTTGTAAAAGACTCAGGGGTTTATGATGACCTTGGGAATCATTTAACTTCTGGGCTTGATGCATTTCTTAATTATGGTGCTTTAAATGGCTTTGATGTAGAATCTGATAATTTTAACAGAATATGGTATTGTTGTGAGGCAGGACTTTTTTATCTTAAAGACACTGGTGGTGGAAATTATGTATGGAATTTCAATCCTGGAATTGAAGAACAGTATGACCCACAGAAACCAGAAACTTCAACTATGATAGGGGTAAATGTTGCTGATGAGATTGTAAATGCCTTTGTTTCAGCTTTCAAACCTTTATTTAATGATACTTTATATATTGATATAGAGAAAGTTAAATCAATGTTTTATAATTACTTTGGAAGCCAGTATCCAGAAGATACTCTTCATTTTATTATAAATCCTTATTTAGTGACACCACCTGACCCCGATGGAAGTCCTCCTTACAAACCTTCTGATATACTGCCTGTGTCTTTATTTACATTGCATGATAAATGGCAGGATACAAGACAGGAGTTGAAGGATGCTATATATGTAAAAGTTGGTTTTGAACTTCTTGGTAAAGTTGGTGGTTTTCTTTCCTTAGATTCCCTTCAAAGAAAATTTCTATTTGATTATCAGTTTGTAAACAGGGGACTTTTCAACTTAAAACCAAGGGAGA
>CBFGJR010000177.1:0-1757 GCA_965649145.1 Caldifarciminota bacterium
TCCTCAAAAGGTGGATGAAATTTAAGACCCTTATCAAATTTTTCCTTATGACATGTATAGCAGTCAAGTTCTTCTTTTTTTGAAACTTTCTTATACTTTATTGAATGACAATCACTACAGAATTTTTCAATTTCTGTTTCATGAAAGGAGTATAATTTTGCTTCACTTTTAAAATTTTCAGAGGGAAGATAATAAATAATAAGATTCTGTGATTCATTTTTATTATTTTTTTCATAATAAACCTGTATTTCATTTTTACCAACCTTAAGTTCAACAATGAAATGTTTTATATTGGAAGCAGAAAGAGTATCGTAAATAATTTCTGGCTTTAAAAGCCATGCTTTTTCTGCATCAACAATTATTCTTATAAATCTATTTTTAACGAAAATGGTTGATGGTGGAATCAAAACTGAAAGAAAGAGTAAATGAATTAATATTCCGCCCTTCCGTGACATACAGGTCCACATATTCCACCCTTTTGATTTTTTTGAAATTTAATATCCAGTATATAACTATTGGGTCCAAATTTTTTACCACCTTCAACAAATAATGGATTATCCGAGTAATGGGGATTATGACAGAAGGTGCATGGTATTCCTTTTTCTTTTTTTATGTGTAATTCATGTAAATTTAAATTATTTTTCCTGAAATTTGTTTGCTCTGAAAAGATTAATTCCTGCTCATGACAGTTAAAACAGAGTTCGTATTGAAGATATGTAAAAGTAGTATAAGTTTTATTTGTATACATTGCATTAAAAAGCATTGGAAACTGAGAAGAGTGAGGGTTATGACAATTTAAGCAGTTTTCTACTGGAAAATGTTTATATTTTTTTGTGCTATAATAATCCTTCATCTCCTTATGGCATTTGAAACAAAGTTCATTTATTTTATCTAATAAATAAAATTTAAAATTGTTCCCGTGAACATCGTGACAGGTTTTACATTTGCCTTCAATAAAAGGATTATGAACACTTATGGGATTTTTTAAAATTTTTGTATGACACTTTGAACATAAATAAGGCAACTTTTCCCTGAGAAGGAATTCAACAGGAGAAGAGTGAGGGTTATGACATAAAGAACAATCATCCTTAGATGGGGGGTGGGTGGAAGAGTTTTTATCATCATGGCAGGTTATGCATAACATAGTTACATTTTCTATTTTTTTAAAGGGGTGCTTTCCTATAAGTTCGTGACAGGTGGAGCAATCTTCCTTTGCGGGTGGATGAATAAATCTTTCTTCAATTATTAAATCATGACAGCCTTTTTTAATACAATTTTCTTCCTGAAAAATTAGAAATAACAAAATTGTTTTCATTTTAATTTCAAATTTCTTTTTATAAAAAATAGAAAAATTATATTACTCTCACTTTCAGGATAAATTAAGTAAATATAGGAAAAACTCAAATTCAAAATCAAGTCACCGTAATTTCTCTCAAAACTTATTTTTAAATTATTTTCAAATTTTTCCCTGAAATAAAATCTTTCTTCTACATTAAAAATACCAAAGAGTCTTAAAGGTGCTCTGAAGGAAATTCTCACAAATTCCTTTCTTATCAAGGAATATTCTGTTTTGATGAATTCATTCTGATAACTGAAGGTAAAGGGAATCTCCTTGGTATTGAATTCAAATCTTGTGTGATATTTTATCCAGTAATTTTTATTTTCATTTAAACTGGAAGCATCCTTAGTAAAATAAAAATTAAAGGATATTAAGTATTTTTTTAAATCATAGTTTAAATTTATTCCAGTATTTAAAC
>CBFGJR010000178.1:0-1742 GCA_965649145.1 Caldifarciminota bacterium
AAAAATTGCTTCAATAACAGCTTTTGTTCCCTCAAAACAGAAAGAAGTAAAAACTATTAAGAGGTATAATATCTCTTTTAACCTCCATTCAGATAGGTAATTTTCCCTCACTTTTTTATCTATCATCCATATGTTATAAAGGTTTACCATACCGAGGAAAAGAACAAGAAGTCCGAAAAGGATATGGGAATATTTTGACAGAGGCCATATAATTAAAAAGTAGATTACATTTAAAAGATAAAGGAAAGGTGAAAGGGTATGGATTAATATATTCAGTTTATCATCCCTTTTTAAATTTGATTTCAAAATATTTTTCCATAACTTTATACCAACCTGAAAAGTTCCCTTTGTCCACCTTTTCTGTTGAATTAAGAAGGCATTAAAATCAGTGGGCAATTCAGAAGGTACTAAAAGGTCATCTAAAAAAATTCCCTTAAATCCTTTAAGATAACTTCTTATGGATAAATCAAGGTCTTCTGCGAGGGTGTCTTCATTCCAGTTGCCTGCTTCAATTATGGCGGATTTTCTCCAAACCCCAGCAGTTCCATTGAAATTAAAGAAAAAGCCATTTTTAAACTTAGCCTCCTGTTCAAGCCAGAAATGATTTCTTAGAAGCATTGCCTGAATCCTTGTTAGTAAGTTTTCATTTTCATTTATGTAATCCCACTTACCTTGCACAAAGGCTACCTTAGGGTCTTCAAAATAGGGGATAGTTCTTTTTAAAAAATCAGGTGGGATTATAAAATCAGCATCAAATATTGCCAGGAATTCACCTTTCGTATATTTAATTGCATTTTTAAGAGCCCCTGCTTTAAAACCCTTTCTATTTTCTCTTCTTATTGTGTAGATATTAAATCCCTCTCCTTTTTTAATTTCAACTAATCTATCAATTAGTTCCCTTGTCTCGTCTGTTGAATCATCAAGGATTTGAATTTCAAATTTTTCCTTTGGGTAATCAATTTTTGATATGCTTTCTATGATTCGCTCTACCACATTGAGTTCATTATAAATTGGTATCTGTATTGTAACAAAGGGGAATTCTTTAAGTTCCTTCTTGGGTAGTTTTATCTTTTCTGAATTTTTATAAAGAAGTAATAGCCATAATCTGTAAGCCCCGAAAATGGCAAAAAGTAAAAATACCGGGAAAAATAAAAATAAATAAAGGAAATACATTAATGAATAAATATATGTTCTTTTAATTTTAATTTTCAAGTAAGGGTTTCAAATTTAGTAAGGTCTTATAAGTAAGTTAAGTAGAAAATATAGGTAAATTGAATATTTGATTATATTGGATAAATTTTTCTTTTCTCTTTTAAGATAATTCCAGAAAAGTGATATAAGGGTAAAAAGGAATATGAGCGACAAAATTACAAGGTAAATTTGAAAAAAACTTAAGGTTCCTGAAAAGAGGGATTTCAAAGAAGTTTTATTGAAAGCAGAACCGTAAACAACTAATAAATGGGAATAATAAATAAGTAATGATTCCATTCCCACAATTCTTATAATGTTTAAGAATTTATTTTCTTTATTTTCTAATTGATATAAGATTAAAGAGAAGAGAGTTAAATTAAAGATTTTAAAATAAATAGATGCGATATAATTTGTGAACTTTTTTAATAAAAGGTATATTAAAAAATTGATTGATGCAAAAATTATAAAATAAAAGTTTTTATTTTCTTTTTTCATTACTAAATATCCAAGAAATACACCTGAGAAAAGGTATATAGAAAAAGGAGTTAAAG
>CBFGJR010000179.1:0-1709 GCA_965649145.1 Caldifarciminota bacterium
CCGAGAGTTTTGAGAACAGCATATTGAAAACCTATTTCCTGCTTTAAACCATATTCATATAAACAAATCTTATTTTTGAGGTCCTCTGGCAAAGTATTAATAAACCTTTCTATTTCCCTTTGAGTTTTTAAAGGTCCAATAAGTTCCTCGTAATCAAAGAGCCAGCCCCTAATAAAACTACTTGAAATCAAAATATCAGCATTCAGTATTTCACCTGTCCTTGGGTCAACCTGAGAAGGTCCTATAGCATAGCCCATTTCTCTTGCAGAAATCCATCTTACTGTGGAATATCTTATATCTTCTGGGTCCCAATTAAGCTCATCCGGGGCATCCTTAACAATAATTGCATCCTTAAAACCTGCCTCTTCAAAGGCTTCATTCCAGGCTAAAATTCCTTCTTTAACATATTTTTTATACTCTTCTGGTATACTTTTATCAAGATAAAAAACAATAGGTCTTACAGGTTCAGATATTTCTCTTGAATTGTCCTTTTTTTCAAGTCTCCATCTATCAATTATCCTTAAAAAGGGAGATTCTTCCTTTTCTCTATCAAAATCCATAATACCTTCTAAAAAGTAACCCATTCTTTCATCAGCTAATCTTATTCTCATTGGTTTCTCCGGCAATTTATAAAAGGAGAACCTAACACCTATTGTTAAATATCTGTAATCTGATATACCTTCTCCTCCAAAAGTTGGAGTATCAGAAGTTTCGTAATTCAAAAGCACATCTATCTCAGTATTTTCAGGAAAATTTTTTGCTTTATAAAATGTGCTATTATTTTTATCAAACCTTAAGGGTTTATTTCCATAATAATATTTAAGATATCCTGAAAGATCCGGGTAATCAGAAACTAAAAAATCTGTTATATTAATTAAAATATTTTTATTTTTTTCATTTTCACTTTCTATTTTGAATGAGGCTAAAACTGAATGACCCACATTTTCTTCAAGAAAATGCTTCTTTTCTTCTCTTTCAGCCCTGAATCTTGCATTTCTATGAATTAAATAAACTTTATCACCAATTCTTCTAAATCTTAAAAGTCTTGTATCACTTAAAGGAAGGCCTTCAATAATATTTAAATCTCCAAGACCATAGGAAAGGTGCATGATAAGTCCAAAGTCCTTTTCAAAATCTGAAGGGGAAAGTTCAAGATATAGGGTATTATCCCTCTTTATATGGATTTTTAAAAATCCATCCTCAAATTTTGTATCTTTAAGAACTTCATCCCAGGGCTTAAAAGGTCCTTTTTCTTTAACTTCCTTTTTTTCTTCTAATTTTGGAAAATGTTGATAATGGTGAATTTGTAAACAGTTTAAAAGGAAAATAAAGAAAAAAATTATCTTTTTCATGATATTATTTTATAATTTTATCTATAAAATTTCAAAAATTTATACAAGTTTAAGACCAATAAAACCGCATAGGGTCTTGGGATAAAAATCTGTGGATTTGGGTGGAAATTTAATTTTTCTCATTGCATACTCAAAAACAGTTTCAGGATTTATTGGTGGAAGGAAAAAAGCAACATTAAATTCATTTGATTTAACATCCTTAATTAAACTTTTATAATCTCTGTAAAATTTAATTTTTACTTTAGTATCTTTAAGAATATCATTATGAAGATGCTCAACTGAAAGATTTTTTTCTCCCTTCAATAAATAAAAATTGTTTTCATGAAAAAAAATTAAATAAGGGTTTTTTAAATTTTT
>CBFGJR010000180.1:0-1684 GCA_965649145.1 Caldifarciminota bacterium
AAGGGTTTTTTAAATTTTTTATAAAATTTTCAAAATCTGATTCTTCAATTTTTTTAGATTTATTTATAAGGTCCTCTAACTCCTTTTTACTCATAAATGTTCCTCTGTGAGTAGGTAAAACTTTTAAATTTTCATCCTCAACAGAAAATATAAGGACAAGTCTATTTTTAAAATTAGACCTTCTAATTGCTTCAAATCTGTGATGTCCATCAGCAATAACAAACTCACTTTTATTTATTAAATCAAAAAAATCCCTTTTTAAATCACATCTTTTGATTCTGTGAATTTCACCGTATTCGTCTTGAGTTTCAAAAAGAAATTCCTCTTCTTCAATAAAATTACCTATTTTCTCACCCTTGTATAAAAGAAGAACAGGCTCAAAATTCAATTTTAATTTCTCATAAAAATTCCTATGAATTTCTGTCGCAAAATCAAAAATTTGTTCATGAGGAAAAATTTTATTTTCATAATCCATATTAAAGCTACATAAAAGACCTCTTCTCAAATAATTTTTTTCAAATATCTTAAACTCCTGCTCATAAATATAAAAACTTTCCCTTTTATCCATTTTAAGAACTTTATTTTTAAAAAGAATTTCTATGTATCTATAACCCTCTTCATTAACTTTTTTGACAAATTCAAAAAAGGGATGATTTTTTAAAAATTCTTTTCCTTCAAGAAAAGAAAAATAATCTTCAAGCCTTATCTTTATTTTTTCTCTTACTCTTTCTTCAAAAAAAACTGCTTTAAACTTTTGAAGAAAACTCAATAAGTTCTTTATAAATTTTTTCAGCAAGGATTAAACTTGCCTTACTTTGAGCCTCAACAGTTTGAGCTCCAATATGGGGTGTAAGTATTACATTTGGATGATTAATCAGTTCAAAATTTTTAGGGGGTTCATCTTCATAAACATCAAGACAGGCAAAGGAAACTATACCTTCATTTAAAGCCCAGAGTAAGTCCTTTTCATTAATTATTCCTCCTCTTGCACAGTTAACGATAATTATACCTCTTTTACTCTTTTCAAAAATTTTTTTATTTATCATGTATTTTGTTTCTTCTGTGAGGGGAGTATGAATAGTCACAATATCACAATTTGAAAAAATTTCTAAAAGAGTTTGGACAAAAGTTTGTTTCTCACTCCCTTTTACAAAAGGGTCATAAATTAATATTTCAGTTTCAAAACACTTTAATCTTTTTGCAATCTCCTTACCTATTCTTCCGTATCCAATGATTCCCACCCTTTTCCCTTTTAATTCCTGTCCCATAAATTTAGATTTTTCCCACTTCCCCTCTTTCATTGAAATATGTGCATAAGGGAAATTTCTTAAAGCAGAAAGTATAAAGAGTATTGTAAGTTCAGCAACAGCTACAGAAGAAGCCTCTGGTGAGTTTATAACTTTTATTCCTCTTTCCTCAGCAGCTTTAATATCTATATTATCAAGTCCAACCCCGGCTCTTCCTATAATTTTAAGATTAAAAGCCTTTTCAATAACCTTTCTTGTTACCCTTGTAGCGCTTCTAACAATAAGAACATGAAAATCTTTAATTAATTCTAAAAGTTCATCTTCAGAAGGATTTATTACTTCTATAACTTCAAATCCTTTTGAAATTAAATAATTTTTTCCTTCTTGGTGAATTTTATCGGTTATTAATATTTTATAATTTTTCATAATCTATTTTA
>CBFGJR010000181.1:0-1666 GCA_965649145.1 Caldifarciminota bacterium
CCTTTCATCTTTTGAATCATGGTAATTCTTTATATAAGAAAGTTTTCCGAATAACACTTCGTAATCGTCAAACCTGCTTTTCAAATCCTCATCAAGAACTATTGTTGACTTTTTCGGAATTGTAAAAAGTTTTAAAAGCGCAAATATATCTGATGGACGATTATTAAATGGAGTTGCAGTAAGTAGAATAACAATTTTCCCTCTGCATATTTCGTGAAGATAATGATATCTTTCAGTATCTTCATTTCTAAACCTGTGTGCTTCATCTACAATCACCACTTCAATGTTTTTGAATTTTTTAACAAAATCAAGGACATCTTCAAGTTTTCCAAGTGAACGAACTTCCCAATTATATAGTTTAAAATCTTCAAGATATTTTTTCCAACCAAAAGTCTTATTTTCGTCACCAATAAGATGCGGCGGACATATCACAATGCCTCTCTTATCAAGCAATTTTGCTATAATACACGCCATAACTGTTTTACCAAGTCCAACCACATCGGCAAGAATAACACCTCCATGTGATTCACACATTTTTATAGCCTGCAACACAGCTTCCACTTGATAATTGTATGGATTATATCCCGCTTCCTTAAAGAGATAATTTATATAATTTTTTCTTTCTATATTTATACCTCCGTGTAAATCAAGGTAAATTTTTAAAAGGTAAACCCAGGCTTCAAAAGGTGTAACTTCTTTTAAAAAAGATTCCTCTTTAAAAATTTTAATTATTTTTTTTACATCTTCAGAATCAAACTCAATACCCTCTTCCCAAAGCTTATCAAAATATTCTTCTGCATCGTTAAATCCATAATCTTTTATTTCAACATTGAATTCATCTTGTGATTTAAGCCCTGCTCTTGTGAGATTACTACTCCCTGTAATAAATAAATGAGGTGTGGCTGTTTCTTGAAGTTTAAAAAGATATAGTTTTGAATGATTGGGTTGTTTAGTTTTTTTGAGAATGAGTTTACCTTCATTTAAAAGTTCAATGAAAAACCTTGCTTGTTCATAAATTTCTTGCTTGTCTAAATCTTTAGAGTTGAACGCTTTTCTAAGGGATTCAAAAAATGCTTTTTTAACTTCATTTTGATTATAAACTTTGGTGTCCCTTGCGTATTCATAAAGCCCATTTATTCCCTCATCAACATCAAGCCCTATAAGAATCTTAATAAACCCATTATTCAATTTATTTTCAGAATATAATTTCTTTAAAGGTTCATATAACTCCCTAATCCCCGAAAAATAAAAATAACCTATAAGAAATTTAAGTTGTGTACTTTTTTCAATAAGCTCTTTTAATCTTTTCCCTAAATTTTTTTCATCAGTGTTTGTTATAAATGGCATACTTTAATTTTAAAGTAAATTTCTATAAAAATTCAACTTTTTTGAACTACATATGTCAGATTTAAAAGGTCTTCAATTATAGCCGTCTTGATTGAATAACCAAAATTACCTTTATCTTATCAAGAATCCTTGCTCTGTTATTCTGGGCAACCACAAGGGTCGCCCCTACAATAGGGATCAACATTTTGAACCCCTACAATATTTTGAATCATATGCAATAAATGTGCAAATGATGTGCAATAGGTGCAATTAATGTGCAATTTCATAGTAAGAACCTTTACCTTTTTTGCTACTGCTTTTTAATATTCCCTTATTTACC
>CBFGJR010000182.1:0-1661 GCA_965649145.1 Caldifarciminota bacterium
CTGTCAGAATGGAGAGCCCAATTTAACTACTTTAATTTTTAAAAGAGATTATAAAGTTAATATGCCAAAGTATCCTACAAGACTCCCTTTTAAACTCCTTCAATGTTTACTGGAACACTTTTCTAATCCCGATGATTTGATTTTTGACCCATTATGTGGTAGCGGAATGGTTGGAGTGGTATCCTGTATGCTTAAAAGAGATTTTATAATGGGTGACTTAAATCCAAACGGGAAGATAGTATTTAAAACACTTTTAGAGTATTATCTTAAAAAAGAAGATTTAGTTAAGGGGCAAAAAGTGCTACCTCTTTGGAAAGATGAATAAATTTAAAAGAGCACAACTGAAGTTTAAGGAAATAAAAAATAAATTTACCAATTCTAAATACAGAGAGCAAGTTAAAGAGTTTGAAAATGCTCTTAGTAAATTAATTTCAGAATATAATACAGCAAATTGGGAAAATAGGTTTGTGGTGGGTGGAGCTTTAGAAATCTTATTTTGTGCTTTATTAAATTCAATGGGTTTTAAATCAAAATGGCTAAAAAAAGCAAGATATGATATTAAAGTTGATGGTATTCCATTTTCATTAAAGAGCAATTTTATTTCTTCAGGAGATATTCGGCTTGTAAACATATTGGGTGATGAAAGGGTAAGTTGGGAAGAGCCAACGATATTTTTTATAAGTGGTTTAGGAATATGTTATGCTGACCCTCAAATGGGACTAAGAACAAAACATACAAGCGATGCTTTGATTATTAATGTTAAGGAAATAAAATCATTATCAGAAAAAAATGCGGAGTGGCATATTTATATTAATATTCCTGAAAAGCCGAAAAATTCTCAAATAATTAAAACTGCAAGCTACGATGTTGCAGAATCTATATTGAAAGAAATTAAAAGTAAGTATTTAATAAAATATTTACCAAGAAAATATTAAAAAATTTGTCTTTTAAAATTTTTCTAATTCATGAATGGAAAAATTAAAGGAAAGTGCTGAAAATATATTACTTTCTAACTTAAAGACTGGTTTCAGTAAAGATTTAAAGAAATATTATTTTTATATTTCACCTGATAATAATCATTTTCACCAGTGGTTCTGGGACTCCTGTTTTAATATCATTGTTATGTCTGAATTAAATACAGATTATGCAATAAGAGAGCTTGAAACTCTTTTAAGTGTCCAGAAAGAAAATGGTTTTATTCCCCATATAATCTTCTGGAAATTCAGATTAAAGGACCACTTTAAAATGTGGTGGAAAAAAGAAATATCTCCTGAATCAAAATTCTTCACAGCAGAAATTCAGCCGCCTGTTATTGCCCTTTCTCTTGAAAGAATATATAAGAAAACTAAAAATAAGGAAATAATTAAAAGGTTTATTTTCAAAATTGAAAAATATTATGAATACCTTGAAAGGGAAAGAGACCCTGATAGAGATTCCTTAATTTCAATAATAACTCCAATGGAATCAGGTATGGACCTTTTACCCCAGTATGATATTGCTTTTGAAAATTTTGAATTTGACCCTAAAAAACAGATTAAAAAAATCACAGAGATGCTTTTTTACTATAAAAAAATAAAATGGAATTTAAATAAGATTTTTGAAGAAGAGATCTTTGATGTGGAAGATGTTGCCTTTAATACAATATATGCCCTCTCTCTTGA
>CBFGJR010000183.1:0-1619 GCA_965649145.1 Caldifarciminota bacterium
TTCTTTGCCGCTTCTATTGCCTTTTCCGCAAGTGGTAACATTCTTACGAACCATTCCTCTGATAAATAAGGTTCTATAATTGTATTACACCTGTAGCATTCACCTATTGAATGTTTATATTCTTCTACTTTTAGCAAAAGTCCCATTTCTCCCAATTCTTTAACTATTTTTTCCCTTGCATCAAATCTATCAAGTCCTTTAAATTTTCCAGCGTTATCATTCATTTTAGCAAATCTATCCATAACTATCACTTTCTCAAGTCCATGTCTTTCTCCAATTTCAAAATCAAGGCGGTCATGAGCAGGTGTTACCTTAACACATCCTGTTCCAAATTCAGGGTCAACTATTTCATCCCCAATCACTTTTATTTCTCTATTAACAAAAGGTAGGATTGCTATTTTACCAATAAGATGATTATTTTTTCTGTCATCAGGATTTATTGCAATAGCAGTATCTCCAAGCATTGTTTCAGGTCTTGTTGTTGCAACCGTGATAAATCCTCCCTCTTTAAGTGGATATTTTATAAAATATAATTTACCTATTATCTCCCTGTGTTCTACTTCATCATCTGCAAGCGCAGTCGTGCATCTCGGACACCAGTTTATTATGTAAAATCCTTTATATATGAGTCCCTTTTCATAGAGTCTTACAAAAGCCTCAATAACAGCCTCTGAAAGATCAGGATCCATTGTAAACCGTGTTCTTGAAAAATCACAGGAAACCCCCAATTTTTTTAATTGTTTAAGTATTAAATCACCATATTTTTCTTTCCAGTCCCATACCCTTTTCAAAAATTCTTCTCTTCCCAAATCAAACCTTGTCTTTCCTTCTTTTGCAAGTTCTTTTTCAACAACATTTTGTGTTGCAATCCCTGCATGGTCTATTCCCGGAAGCCATAAAACCTCATATCCCTGCATCCTCTTCATCCTTATTATTATGTCCTGAAAGGTGTTATTTAAAACATGACCCATTGTAAGGCTACCGGTTATATTTGGTGGAGGCATTACAATTACATACTTTTCTTTTTCTGAATTTACATTCGCTTTAAAATATCCTTTTTCATTCCATAAATTGAACCATTTTTCTTCTATTTCAGAAGGTTTAAAAACCTTTTCCATTTCTATTTTCATAAAAGTTCTTTAAATTCAAAAACAGCATCCAGTTTTTCCCATGAAAATCCTTCTTCTTCTCTCCCAAAATGTCCGTAGCATGCAGTTTTTCTATAAATTGGCTTTAAAAGTTCAAGGTATTCTATTATTCCTCTTGGTGATAGATCAAATCTATTTTTAATAAATTCAATAATTTTTTCATCAGGAACTTTACCTGTTCCAAAAGTATCAACAAATATTGCCACAGGTTTTGGAACACCTATTGCGTAAGCAAGCTGGATTTCACATTTTCTTGCAACCTGTGCTGCTACAATATTTTTTGCAAGATATCTTGCCATATAGGCAGCAGACCTGTCTACTTTTGTCGGGTCTTTACCTGAAAAACAACCACCACCATGTCTTGAATATCCCCCATAGGTATCTACCATTATTTTTCTACCAGTTACTCCTGAATCTGCCTGAGGACCACCGATTACAAATCTACCTGTTGGATTTATAAAATACTTTGTT
>CBFGJR010000184.1:0-1545 GCA_965649145.1 Caldifarciminota bacterium
CCTTTCAATCCTTTCTTTAACATCTGGATGGGTATTGAATAAATTGAAAATAAAATTTCGGGATATTAAAGGATTTAAAATAAATATATGGCTTGTTGCAGGATTAATTTCCATTGGGAAGTTTTTCACCATAAAATCCAGTTTATAGAGGGCATTTGCAAGCGCAAGCGGGTCACCTGTCCATTTTGAAGCATTTTCATCTGCAAGGTATTCTCTATTTTTTGAAATTAAAAGATGTATAAATAAAGAGGCAAAAGGTGAAAGAATGAAAAATATAAAAAGGTATAAAAGATTACCTCTTTTATTTTCTATTTCCATACCAAAATTTAAAATGTATCTAAAAATATTTGCAATTGATATTATTGTCCCTGAGAAGGAGGCAGAAAATATCTGGATTAAACTATCTCCATTTTTAATATGGGAGATTTCATGAGCAACAATAAGTTTAAGTTCTCTTAAACTCAATCTTTTTAAAATACCATAAGTGAAAATAATCGCACCTTTGTCAGGATTTTTACCTATTGAGAATGTGTTGGGATGAAGTGAGGGAAGTATGTATATTTCCGGTTTTCTTATTCCAGCAATTTTAGAAACTTCTTTAACAATTTGATGAATCTCAGGAAATTTATGATAGGGCAAAACTTTAACTTTATAAATTTTAAGTATTATTTTATCAGAAAAATTGTAATAAAATAAACTTGTTAAAAATGATAAAATAAAAAATATTAACATTAAAAAATCACCACCTAAAATTTTTCCAAAAATTGAGAAAAATATGATTAACATTCCTAAAAATAAAAATAATTTAATCTTTCTCATTTCCATAGTATTTAATTATAATGGATTTAATGGAAAATATCAATTAGAGGAAATATTAAAAAATTTGCAAGTCTATAACCGCCTCTATATCCTTCCCATCTATACTGGTTTTATAACTATTTTGATATTTTCTACTGGTAACCAAGAGGCACCTGGAGGACTGTCTAAATGCACATACCCTTTAAGGTCTACTTTTTTAGGACGAAGATGGAAGTTTTATTTTTTTCACCTGAGAATTGAAAGGGTAAAGGCTATTAAAATTCCTGCGATTGAGAAAATTAAAATTGCGTATATCTCACCGTCAGGGTTTCCAAGGAGTTTTGAATTTATAAAAAATAGCAAGGAAAGTGTGGAAAGTAAAAGCATACTTCCAATTAAGAAATAAACCGGGTTTCTCCTTAAAATTATGATTAGAAGTCCATTTAAAAAAATCAAAATTATTCCATAATAAAAAATATCTATCATTTTTCTTTAAGAGTTATAAATGCTCCGATTAATCCGATTAAAAGGAGTAATGGAATAAGCATAAAAAGGGTTATATAATGAACAAAGAAAAGTTCAAATATGAATTCCATTTTAAAGGAAATAAATCTTTTTGGGAAAGGGTATTTTTTTAAAACATTTAAAATAAAAAAATAAATAAAGAATGTAAGGAAAATAAAAAGCAAGTTTTTTTTGAGATTTATATCTTCAAATTTTTTTAGATAATCTTTATGAATTGCAAGA
>CBFGJR010000185.1:0-1539 GCA_965649145.1 Caldifarciminota bacterium
TAAAAAAGAAATTTTTTGAATATATCCTTCTTGAAAAGGGTTATTCTATAAATACAAAGGAAAGTTACGAGGATGACCTTGAAAAATTTTTTTTATTTTTAAATAAAAATGAAATTGACTTATTTGAAATAGATAATCTTGATATTACCCTCTTTATCGCTGAATTAAAAAGAGAAAATTATTCAGAGAGTTCAATTTTAAGGATTTTATCTTCCTTAAGGAGTTTTTTTAAATTTTTATCAGAAAGGGAAAATTTAAAAAAGGACCCTTCCTTATTAATTGAACTTCCAAAAAAATCTACAAGATTGCCCTATTTTTTAACCTATGAAGAATTTGAACTTTTAAGTAATTCAATTGATACTGAAAAACCCTTCGGATTAAGAGATAAAGCATTAATAGAACTTCTATATGCAACAGGAATGAGGGTTAGTGAGGCACTTAATTTAAAAAGGAGTGATATAAACTTTGAGGAAGAAGTTGTAAGAGTTAAAGGAAAAGGTGAGAAGGAAAGAATAATTCCTGTAAATAAAATATGCCTTTTTTATCTTAAAGAATACATAGAAAAGGAAAGAAATAAAATTTTAAAAAGTAAAAGTTCTGATTTTTTATTTTTAAACAAAAATGGAACAAAACTTTCAAGGGTTGGATTCTGGAAAATTCTTAAAAAATATGCCTTTAAGATAGGAATAAAAAATTTACATCCCCATATACTCAGACACACCTTTGCCACCCATATGCTTTTAAATGGTTGTGATTTAAAAACATTAAAAATAATTTTAGGACACTCCTCAATTACAACAACACAGATTTATACGCACATAACAAGAACTCATCTGCATGAGGTAGTTGAAAGATATCATCCAAGAGGTAAAATTAAAAATGCTTGACTTTAAAAATATATATATAAATGATTACATAAAAGACATCTATGAAACTGCAAAAAAATTAAAAAAGGAAATCTATCTTGTAGGAGGTAGTGTAAGGGATTTAATTTTGGGTAAAAAGGAAATAAGAGATTTTGATTTTGTTTTACTCTGCGACCCCATTGATTTTGTTGAGGAACTTTCAAATAGGTGGAAAAAATCTTATAAAGCTTTCCCATTTAAAACCTATGAATTTGAACTTGATGACCTTGAGTTTGATTTTGCAATGGCAAGAAAGGAAACTTACTTTAAGGAAGGAAGTTTACCTCAAATTGAGAAAGCGGAAAGTATTGAAGAGGATTTAAAAAGGAGGGATTTCAGTATTAATGCAATTGCCCTTTTAATTTATCCTGAAACTAAAATAATTGATGTTTATAACGGAATCAATGATATTAAAAATAAAAAAATAAAGGTTTTAAAAAATGGGAGTTTTCGTGAAGACCCTACAAGAGCAATAAGAGCAATAAAGTATAAAATAAAACTTAATTTTGATTTAGAAATTGTGGAAGAAGAATTTAAAATGGCAAAAAAATTCATTAAAAATGTCAGTTTCCCAAGAATAAAAAAAGAGATAAAAGAAATAGGTACATTAAGGGAAAGAAAGAAGATAATTGAG